>DATNIV010000457.1:0-9046 GCA_035604255.1 Telmatospirillum sp.
ACCTCGTCCTTGAACAATTCGCGCAAGGGCTCGACCAGCTTCATATTCATGCGATCCGGCAAGCCGCCGACATTGTGATGCGATTTGATCGTGACCGACGGCCCACCGGTAAAGCTCACGGATTCGATGACGTCGGGATAAAGCGTTCCCTGCGCCAGGAAGTCGGCACCGCCGACCCTGCGGGCCTCTTCCTCGAAGACGTCGATGAAGGTGGATCCGATGAGTTTCCGCTTTTCCTCAGGGTCCGTCTTGCCGGCCAGCTTGCCGAGAAAGAGATCGGAAGCGTCCCTATGCACCAGCGTAATATTGAAACGGTCGCGAAACACGGCGACCACCTGATCGGCCTCACCGTGGCGCATCAAACCGTGATCGACGAAAACACACGTCAATTGCGTCCCGATCGCCTCGTGCAACAAGGCCGCCACCACCGAACTATCGACACCGCCCGACAGGCCGCAAATCACCCGCCCCGAGCCCACCTGTCGGCGTACCGTCTCGATGGCGTGGTCTTTGAACGCCCGCATGGTCCAATCGCCCGTGCAGCCGGCCACGCGATGCGTGAAATTGTGCAGAAGCTGCGCGCCATGCGGCGTATGCACCACCTCGGGGTGGAATTGCACGGCATAGAAGCGCCTCGTGTCATCGGCGATGGCGGCAAAGGGCGCGCCCTCCGAGGTCCCGACCGAACGGAATCCGGGCGGCAATTGGGTGACACGATCGCCGTGGCTCATCCACACCTGCTCGCGGCTGCCTTTGCTCCAAACCCCATGAAACAGCGCGCAATCATCGATAATATCGACAAAGGCGCGACCAAATTCACGGTGATCGCTCCCTTCGACCTTTCCCCCCAGCTGGGCGCACATGGTCTGCTGACCGTAGCAAATGCCCAGGACCGGTACGCCGAAGGTAAAGATCGCGTCGGGAGCGCGCGGCGTCGTCGCCTCCGTCACCGAGGCGGGCCCCCCGGATAAAATGATCGCCTTGGGACCAAAAGCCGTCAGGCTTTCCGCCGTCACCTTGTTGAAGGGATGAATTTCGGAATAGACGCCGCTTTCGCGAACGCGCCGGGCGATCAACTGCGTGACCTGCGAGCCGAAGTCGACAATGAGAATACGGTCGGACATGGAACCTCCACACGAGAGCCCGGACTTTAGCCAAGCCGGACCGCGGTAACAAGGGGAGTGAAGGCCGGCAGTGCCGCAAACCGATATCACCACTTATCCCGGCAGCCGCACAATCTGCACATCGTGGCCGCAATCCTTGAGGAACGTTCGGAAATCGGCATTGGTGATGGTGGTGGTCGCCTCATTGGTCAGCGGGTGATAGTTGAGCAAGGGCTGTTCCATCATCACGGCATCCAAGATCACCCTGACGCGATGAGCCGGATCGTTGATCAAGGCGAAAGGCGTCACCGATCCCGGCGTGATGCCCAGCACCTCTTCCAAAAGAGCCGCAGATCCAAAAGACAGCCGGGCCGACCCAATAACATCGGGTAATTTCTTAAGATCGATCCGCTGCTCGGCCGGAGCCACCACCAACCATAATTTTCCCTTGGCATCCTTCAGAAACAGGTTTTTGCAATGAGTGCCGGGAATATTGCCCCAAACCTGATTACCCTGTTCGACGGTAAACGCTGCAGGATGATCGGTCGTCGGATGAGAGATGCCCAAGGCGTCAAGCCGGGCGAACAGTTGCTGGGAACTACAGGATGGTTGAATGCTATCCATGATGCGACGCGCTGGCGGTCCTTGGCCTGAAGATCGCGCCATACTGCTGATCTCCCCGTCTTAAGGTCAAGCGATTCGCTCTCCCCCACCCCTCGGCAGCCAGGCGTAGCCCCATCCATTGCGATGTCAAAACGGACAAGACACCACCCGGCGAGGCTCGTTCTCCAATCGTAACGAGCCAACAACTTTCGCAGCCCACCTCTATCGGAGGAAGGCGCTGATGAGTTTTCATCAGCGCAGGTTGCGCATTACGCCTTACGACATAGCACCCCTGCCGTTTGCAATGCGTTTCGCCCCATTCGGTCTATCCAACCAGAAATTGGTCTATGCTAGGCTAATACCCACAAGTTGAATGTTCCATTACCCTTTATAACAAATTAACTCCGCGACTGGAGAACACCATGGCTTTGCTCGATCGCATCAGGATCAAAACAAAATTCTGGATCATTCTCGCAGTTTCGGCGCTGTCGCTGGTGGTGGCGAGCGGTTTGGCGGCATCGGTCCTGCACCAAAAGATGATCGATGACCGGGTCGAAAAACTTCGCAGCATCGTCGACACGGTCCATAGCCTGGCACAAGCGCTGGAGCGAGACGTGGCCGCAGGAACGACAACTCACGATGCCGCTTTGGCTGAGCTTCGTCGGGTGGCGCATGCCATGTCCTATGACGACCATGCGGGCTATCTGATGGCGACGACAATGGATGGGATCGTGGTCATCGACGGCAACACCCCGGCGCGGGAAGGCTCCAGCGCCTTGAATTTGAAAGATCCGAACGGCAAAGCGTTCGTCGTTTCCATGATCGACGTCGCTCAACGCCAGGATGCTGGAGTCGTCGACTATGTCTTCACCAAACCCGGCGCAAAAGACCCGTCGCCAAAACTGACCTATGTCAAACGATTCAGTCCATGGAATATGATTCTCCTGACGGGAGCCTATGTCGACGATATCGAGGCCGAATTTCACGTCACCTTGATCCAACTTCTGTTATCGGCCCTGATCTTGATCGCCGTGACGGGTGGCCTTGTCTTTGTCATCAGCCGCAATATCACGAAGCCCCTGGAGGGGCTGAAGACCAAGATGGGGCGGTTGTCGCATAGCGACTGGACGGTGGAGATCACCGAGACCGCGCGACGCGACGAAATTGGGGAAATGGCGGAAGCCGTGCAGGTGTTCCGCGACGCCGGAATACGGGCCGAACGACTGGCCGCCGAGCAGGAGGCAAACCGGGCGGCGCAGGTCAAACGGGCATCAGCCATCGAGTCCCTGACCGGACATTTCGACCAGGCCGTGTCCACGGTCCTGGCGACCGTGGCCGGCGCCACCCACCAGATGGAAAGCACCGCTCAGGCGATGTCGGCCAATGCCGTGCAAACCAACCGCCAAGCCGCGACGGTGGCGGCGGCCACCGAGGAAGCATCGGCCATCGTCCAGACGGTGGCCTCGGCCGCCGAGGAACTGACGAGTTCCATCCGCGAGATCGCCCGCCAGGTCGAACAATCCAGCCGCATTTCGCAAAACGCCAGCGAAGAGGCCAACCGCACCAACGCCACTGTCCGGGGGCTGGCCGAGAGTTCGGCCCGAATCGGCGAGGTGATCAATCTGATCAATGACATCGCCAGTCAGACCAACCTCTTGGCCTTGAACGCCACCATCGAGGCGGCGCGGGCCGGCGACGCCGGCAAGGGCTTCGCCGTGGTCGCCAATGAGGTCAAAAGCCTGGCCAACCAAACCGGACGCGCCACCGAGGAAATCAGCAATCAGATCAACGCGGTGCAAACGGCGACGCAGGATGCCGTGGCGGCCATTGGCGGGATTGTCAAGCGAATCGAGGAGATCAGCCAGATCGCAGGAACCATCGCCTCGGCGGTCGAGCAGCAGTCCGCCGCCACCGCCGAAATCGCGCGCAATGTCCAGCAGGCGGCCACCGGAACCGAACAGGTTTCCGCCAATATCGGCGGCGTCAGCGAAGCAGCGGCAGAAACCGGATCGGCGGCGGAACAAGTGCTATCCTCGGCCCGCACCTTGTCCAAGGAAGCAACCGATCTGGGGGCCGTGGTCGGGAAATTCCTCGAAGGTGTCCGCGCCGCCTGACCGGGGTTTTCTGAAACACAGGTTAAGTCTGCAGCCCCCTGTCGACACCGCCGCGCCGGCATGACCCCGGTCTCGGGATCATGCCATCAACCACCGGCTCGTCTATTCGCCGGCCAGATATTTATCGATGATCTTCTTGATCGAACCGTCTTGGCGCATACCGTCGATCGCTTTGCCGATAGGCCCAGTGATGTCAGTGGAACATTTCTTCGAACAAGCCACATAGACGTCGTCGGAGGCGATGGCCTTGCCGATGAAGACCTTTTCCTTATGTCCCGATTGTTTCCATTTCCAAAGCGTCTCCGGCGTACTGTTGAGCCACGCATTCACCCGGCCGGAGAGCAGCATTTCGATCTCGCTCTTGCCGATAACTTGACTTTGCAACTGCGCTTTATCAACACCGCTTTTCAACAGCAATTGTTCTTGCGCGCTCCCTTGTCCAACCAGGACGGTAGCTTTCTTACTTTTCACCTGATCGATGCTATCAAGCGGCGCATCAACCGTCGCAAACGTGCGTTCCACCGTATAGATATTGGAAATCCATGTGTAGAGGGGCTCGCGCGCGGGCGTCCGAGCCAGGGGGATGATGAGCATATCCTCACCGTTCGCAACCGTGTCTTGACCACGACGCCATGGGAGAAAAACCAGTTTCGCTTCGAAACCGGCCCGTTTGACCGCCTCCAGCAGGACGTCGCCGTGAATCCCGTGGTTATCGCCTTGTTCGATCACCAGAGGCGGCGCATCGAGCGTATAGATTTCCAATGTGCGCGCGGAGGCTTCGCGAGCACTCGCGAACGCCAAGACCATGCCGACGATGAGGAACAGTTTCTTCATGGGTATTCCTTCCCTACGGAGTGGATTTTTAGACTTGAGGTTGGATGCTACCACCAACGGAACGCCACGCCTATGCGACAGGGGAGCGTCACGCCCCCACCCGTTCGATTGCGCTGCGGGATCGGGGGCCCTGACTATTCCGCGCATTCACCGAAATTGACTGCGAAATGCCTTGACCTGCCTCTCCGACGGAAGGGCGGAGGACCATCCAGCACGACAACTGTCGAGCCAAAATAATTAATTTTTTACTCCTAACGAGGGATGCGGAGGCAAAAACGCAAAGGTAGATTTTTGCCACGACAACATCCATTCGGGAGTTGAATCATGTCCTCAATGAAGAAACTTGCATTTGTCGCGGCGGTTGGCGTTTGCGCACTCGGTTTTGCGGAGGAAGCCGCCGCGGCCGAGGCCTATGTCGCCGGGTCCATCTTTTGGGGGGCCTCGGCCGCGACGACAGCCTTTTCTCAAGCCAACGAGATCTCCAACTTTTCCTTCGACGTCAATCAGGGATTGCCAAACACCACGCCTTCCGCAACGGCTCTTGGTGTGACGAATTTTCAATATTCCCTGAATAACGTCTCCGTCGGCGTGCCTCTCCAGGACATCACCTTCTGGAACACATCACACGCAGGAATGTTCAACCTCGACTTCCTGGGTACGACCGTTTCCATTTACGGCGCCAATCTCGGCAACATCGATACGACTTGGCAAATCGGGCCCGCCGGGTTCTATGAAGTGACCGCTGCCATCAACGATGGCATTGCGACCGCCACTGGCGGATCAGTTGTTTCGATTTCGGCGGTACCGCTGCCCGCCGCCCTCCCGATGTTCGGCGCCGCCCTGATAGGACTTGGCGGCCTCGCTCGTCGTCGCAAGGCCGCAGCCATCGCCGCATAAGGCAGGCTTTCCGGTTATTGCGTTCAAGGCCCCCGCTTCCGGCGGGGGCCCCAGCCTCGCTCGCCACGGCCCGTGCCGGCCACGTCTTTCGTCCAGAAGCCGTCATCGAAGCAAGGTGCGCTCCTTGATCAAAGCATAGATGGCCGGAATAACGATCAGGGTGAGGATGGTCGAAGAAATCATGCCCCCCACCATCGGCACGGCGATACGACGCATCACTTCCGAACCGGTTCCTGTACTCCACATGATGGGGAGCAAACCGGCCATGATGGCCACCACCGTCATCATCTTCGGCCGCACCCTTTCCACCGCGCCTTCCATGATGGCGCCGTAAAGATCGGCCGGCCGCAAAGGCTCCCCGGCCTTTCGGCGGTCCTCCCGAACCCTTGTCAGCGCATGGTCGAGATAGATCAGCATGACGACACCGGTTTCCGCCGCCACGCCGGCCAAAGCGATAAACCCGACGGCGACGGCGACGCTCATATTGAAGTCCTGCCAATACATCAGCCAGACGCCGCCAACGAGAGCGAAGGGAAGCGACAACATGACGATGAACGTCTCGGTCAACCGCTTGAAGTTCAGATAGAGCAGCAGGAAAATGATGAAGATGGTGATTGGCACGACGATCTTCAGCTTTTCCTTGGCGCGCTCCATATATTCGAACTGCCCGCTCCAGGTAACGAAATAGCCCGGCGGCATTTTCACCTGGCTTTCCACTGCTTTCTGCGCGTCGGCGACATAACCGCCGATATCGCGATCGCGAATGTCGACATAGATGTAAACGGAGAGCAGGGCATTTTCGGTGCGGATGGCAGCGGCTCCCTTGGCCAAGCTGATTTTGGCCAGTTGCCCCAGGGGAATCTGTTGGCCATCCGTCGAGGGAACCAGCACCTGGGTGGCAATGGTCTGCGGATCGCTGCGCAACTCGCGCGGATAGCGGACATTGACCGAATAACGCTCACGGCCCTCGACGGTGGTGGTCACCATCTCGCCGCCCAGCGCCGTCAGAATCACCTCCTGCAATTGACCGACGGTGAGGCCGTAACGCGCCAAGGCCGCGCGGTCGGGATCGATGTTCAGATAATAGCCGCCGCCAACCCGTTCGGCGTAAGCGCTGGTGGTTCCGGGAACGGCTTTGACCACCTGTTCGATCTGCTTGGCCAGCGTTTCCATGTCACCCAGATCCTTGCCGAAGACCTTGATGCCGATCGGGGTGCGGATGCCGGTCGACAGCATATCGGTGCGCGCCTTCAGCGGCATCGTCCAGGCATTGCTCACGCCCGGCATCTGCAGCGCCTTGTCCAATTCGGCAACCAGTTTGTCCTGGGTCATCCCGGACGGCCATTCCGCCTCTGGCTTCAGATTGATCACCGTTTCGAACATTTCGGTAGGAGCCGGATCGGTGGCGGTGTCGGCCCGCCCGGCCTTGCCATAGACCGATGCCACTTCGGGAAAGCTCTTGATGATCTTGTCCTGGGTTTGCAACAGTTCACTGGCCTTGGTGATCGACAGCCCCGGCAAAGTGGACGGCATGTAAAGCAGCGTGCCTTCGTTCAAAGCGGGCATGAACTCGCTGCCCAACCGGGTCATCGGATAAACCGAGAGCCCGAGCGCCACCAGAGCCAGCACGATGGTCAGCACCTTGGCCTTCAGGACACGGCTGATCAGGGGACGATAAATCCAGATGAGAAAGCGGTTGATCGGATTCTTGTGCTCCGGAAGGATCCGTCCGCGGACGAACAGCGCCATCAGAACCGGAACCAAAGTGACCGAGAGAACCGCGGCACCAGCCATGGAAAAGGTCTTGGTGTAGGCCAACGGCTTGAACATGCGGCCTTCCTGCGCCTCCAACGTAAACACCGGCAGGAAGGATACGGTGATGATCAAAAGACCGAAGAACAGCGACGGGCCGACTTCGATGGCGGCGTCGATCAGTGCCTGAACCCGTGAATCGCCGGGCTTCATCCGTTCGATGTGCTTGTGGGCGTTCTCGATCATGACGATGGCGGCGTCGACCATGGCGCCGACGGCAATGGCAATCCCCCCCAAACTCATGATGTTGGAGGTCAACCCCAGCATTTGCATGACGATGATGGCGATCAAAACGCCAATGGGAAGCATCAAAATGGCGACGAAGGCGCTGCGGACATGCAACAGGAAGATCACGCAAACGGCGGCGACGATCAGACTTTCTTCGACCAGCGTGTGCTTCAGCGTCTGCACGGCCCGCAAGATCAGATCCGACCGATCGTAGACCGCTTCGATGTGGACACCGTCGGGAAGACCGCTGCTGATTTCGGCGATCTTATCCTTGGCGTTTCTGATGACGTCGAGAGCATTCTGACCGAAACGCTGCAGCACGATGCCGCTGACCACCTCGCCCTCGCCGTTCAGCTCGGTCAATCCGCGACGTTCATCCGGCCCCAGTTCGATGCGCGAAACGTCGCGCAACAGGACCGGCGTGCCTTTTTCGGACTTGAGCACGATCTGCCCGAGATCATTGATGCCCCGCAGATAGCCATGCCCCCGCACGATGAATTCCGTTTCGGCCATTTCGACCACGCGACCGCCGACATCGGTGTTGCTGTTGCGAATCGCCGCCGTCACCCTGTCCAAGGGTATGTTGTAGGCCTGCAGCTTCCGGGGATCGACCACCACCTGATACTGCTGAACGAAACCACCGACGCTGGCCACTTCGGCGACACCGTCCGCCTTGGCCAGTTGATAGCGCAGATACCAGTCCTGGATGGTCCGCAACTCGGCCAGACTTTTGTCTTTCGCCAGTACCACATATTGATAGACCCAACCGACGCCGGTGGCATCGGGGCCCAGCGACGGGCTCACGCCCGGCGGCAATCGTTTCGAGGCGAAATTCAGATATTCGAGAACGCGCGAGCGTGCCCAATAGATGTCGGTCCCGTCTTCGAACACCACATAGACGAAAGATGCGCCGAAGAAGGAAAAGCCACGAACCACTTTGGACTTGGGCACACTCAGCATGGCCGTGGTCAGCGGATAGGTCACTTGATCCTCGACCACCTGGGGGGCTTGACCAGGATAGTCCGTATAGAGAATCACCTGGGTATCCGACAGATCGGGAACGGCATCGAGGGGCAGATGCAGCGTCGCATAGACACCTGTGGCGACGATCGCAAAGGTGCCGAGAAGCACCAAAAAGGCATTCCTGACGCTCCACCGGATGATATTCGCGATCATTTCTGGAACCCCTGCAGAGCCGCCCGCAGATTGCTCTCGGCATCGATCAGGAAGGTAGCGGTGACGACGACCTTTTCGCCGGGAGTCAGACCGTCGATGATTTGGACATAACCATCGGCGCGAGCGCCGGTCTTCACGTCGCGAGGTTCATAGCGACCTTCCCCCTTTTCCACCAAAACGACCTTTCGGGTCCCCGAATCGAGCAAAGCCGAATCCGGCACCGCCAGGACGTCTTGATCATGCGCCCCGGTAGCGATATCGACGGTACCGTAGAGAGCC
>DATNIV010000458.1:0-4574 GCA_035604255.1 Telmatospirillum sp.
GACCAAAGGCGCTTGTTCATCCGAAATGCTATCCGGAATGAGATGGACGTTGGCGGCCGGAACGCAACAGAACTCCGAGAAACCGCCGTCGCGATGCACGCCGAGCACCTGGAGCTCGGCGCAGACATTCGGCCGGCCGACCCTGCAGGGGTAACAATGACCACAACTGATGACCGGGTCGACGACGACGCGCGCGCCGGACGCGAGCGTGACGCCCGCGCCTGGCGCATCCACGCGTCCGTAGAATTCATGACCGATGACCCGCGGGTAACGCGCAAAGGCGTTGGACCCGTGCAGGATATGGACATCGGACCCGCAGATGCCGGCGCGTTCCACCCGGATGCGCACGTCGCCGGGAGCGGGGTCCGGCACGATGCCGTCCTGAAGCACCAGGACGCCAGGCTGTTTCACGACGAGGCTTTTCATCGCCCTCTCTCCGATCACCGACAGAGTTGCACGCTCAACCGCCGCGAAGGGAGTCCCACGCCGGGCAGCCGAAGTCCGGAGCAATAGCAGAGGGCAAACTAGGATACAAGATGAAACAGGCGCGCAATTCTGCGATCAAACTTCTGGAAAGAAAATAATTGTTTATTTTCAATATATTGAAATGACGAACGGTCTCGATATCGACCGCAGCCCATAGAAAATATACATTAAAGATATATCATATGATGTATCCCAGACGCCGGAAGCGTCCACTTTAATCTCCATCCCAACAAATCCGAATTCGATCGCAGCCAGTCGACTGAATATATTTAAATTGTTTATTATCATATAGTTATATAAAAATATAACTCCCACCCACCCCATCACCACGCCGACCGGCAACGCGATCATATTGTGCACTAGTATCCTACGTGTTATCGTTTCGGCGGTCCAAGAATCCGAAGCCGCATCAAAAGCGGTCGCGATCACAGGAGGAACACCGACTCAACGCCAAATCTCCCGCGGGATTTGACTCGTCGGACATCATCCCCATCGCCTTTGGCTCGACGACCTCACCAAGGAGGAGCGTGTGCCCCTTTCTGCGCGACAGACAGAGCAGCACGCCAAACAGAGGAGATCATCGATGATCATTTCGCGACGAACGTTCGGCAAAACGGCCCTTGCGGCCGGTCTTCTCGCGACGGCCCTGCCCGCAGGGCGCGCGACGGCGCAAACAGCCAAATACCGGCTCCGCTACGGGACAGCCTTTCCAACCAATCATCCCGGCGTGTTACGCATCGTCGAAGCGTCGGACGCGATCAAGAAACAAACCGACGGTCTTGTCGATCTTCAGGTCTACCCGAACAGTCAGCTCGGCAGCGAGCCCGACATGTTCTCGCAGACCCGAACCGGTGCTCTCGATTTCATGTCGACGTCGGGAGTGAATCAGACGGTGGTGCCGGTCGGCGGCATCAACGCCGTGGCCTTCGCCTTTGAAACCTATGACCGAGTCTGGGCCGCCATGGATGGCGATCTCGGCGACCATGTGCGCGCCGCTTTCGCGAAAGTCGGACTCTATGTTTTCCCCAAATGCCTGGATAACGGCTATCGCAACATCACCTCGTCCGCCAAGCCGATCGTCCATCCCGACGACCTCAAGGGCCTGAAGATCCGGGTTCCCGGCAATCCTTTGTGGGTCACGCTGTTCAAGACGCTCGGCGCGTCGCCGACGCCGATCAATTTCGGCGAGCTCTATGCCGCTCTGCAGACCAAAATCGTCGACGGGCAGGAGAACCCTCTGGCGCTGATCCAAAGCGCCAAGCTTTACGAGGTCCAGAAGTACCTGTCTCTGTCCGGCCACATCTGGGACGGACACCATATCTTCGCCAATACCGCCAAATGGTCGTCGCTCCCCGAGGACGTGCGCAAAGTGATCTCGGAGGCCATGGCGACCGCTGCCACGCGCGAACGCGAAGACATCTTGCGCTTCAACGACGAGGCCACCACGCAAATGCAAGCGGCTGGCGTCCTCTTCAACAAAGTCGACACCAAGCCCTTCCGCGACACGCTTCGCACCGGCGGCTTCTACAGCGAATGGAAAGGCAAGTTCGGCGCCGATGCCTGGGGCTTGCTGGAGAAGTATGTCGGAACGCTCTGACGGCGTTACGGGAAAACACCCAAACGATGTCACAGGACCGTCCTCGCCATCACCTGCCCGATGGTGAGGACGGTTATCAAGGAACGGAAAATGACCAAGGAATTTGCCGCTGAACCAGCCGCCGCTCATGCCGGCCTGTTCGCGAAGTTCGACCGGATGTTGGGCGTCACGGTCGAAGCCGCCGCCGCCACGATCGTCGTCGCCGAAGTCTGCCTGCTCGGTTGGGCGACGGTCGCCCGTTATGTCTTCGATCAACCGCTGACATGGTCGGACGAACTGGCCACCATTTTGTTCGTCTGGTTGTCGATGCTGGGCTCGGTGGTCGCCTTGCGACGCAGCGAACATATGCGCCTCACCGCTTTCGTGCGCGGCCTGTCGCCGGCGAGTCGCGCCCGCATCGACGCCCTCGGGCTCATGCTGGTTTGCGCCGTGCTCCTGATGCTCATCATGCCGACGTGGGAGCATGTCGAAACCCTCATCATCAGTTACACGCCGGTCCTGGAGATCAGCGAAGCGTTCCGTGAGGCGGCGTTGCTCGTCGGCATCGCGCTCATGTTGATGACCGCGATCGACAAGCTCTTTCAGTTTTCGACGCTCCCGCAGATCGCCGGATCGCTGGCCATCGTCGCTGTCGTCGGAGCTCTTCTGTATTGGGCGGCGCCCGTCTTCGAAACCCTCGGCAATTACAATCTGGTGGTCTTCTTTCTGGTGCTGGTCGCGTTCTGCATGATCATCGGCATGCCGATCGCCCTGTCGTTCGTTCTGGCGACCGTGGCCTATCTGCATTTCACCACGACCATCCCGATGTCCATCGTGCCGGCGCGCATGAGCGAAGGCATGTCCCATATGGTCCTGCTGGCGGTGCCGATGTTCGTGCTGCTTGGCGCCCTGATCGAGCTTGCCGGTCTCGCCCAGGCGATGATCTCCTTTCTCGTCTCGCTGGTCGGACATCTGCGCGGCGGCCTGCAATATGTCCTGCTCGGCGCGATGTATCTCGTCTCCGGCATTTCGGGCGCGAAGGCGGCCGATATGGCGGCGATCGCCCCCGCCCTCTTCCCGGAAATGAAGAAACGAGGCAATCGCGAAGGCGATCTGGTGTCCCTGCTCTCGGCATCGGCGGTGATGTCGGAAACCATCCCGCCATCGATCGTGTTGATTACCGTTGGTTCGGTCACCGGCGTCTCTATCGCCGCCTTGTTCACTGGCGGCCTGTTGCCGGCGGTGGTGGGCATGATCGCCCTCGGAGTCGTCGTCTTCCTGCAAACCAGAAAAGAGGACATGAGCACGGCGAAGACATTCGACGGACGAACCAAGCTCAAACTGCTCGCCATCGCCCTGCCAGGACTTGGCTTGCCGATCGTCATCCGAACGGCGGTGGTGGACGGCATTGCCACGGCGACCGAAGTCGCCACCATCGGTGTCGTCTACACCGTCCTGGTGGGCGTGTTTTTCTATCGCCAGTTCGACTGGAAGCGCGTCTATCCGATTCTGGTCGACACCGCCTCGCTGTCCGGCGCCATCCTGCTCGTCGTCGGCGCCGCGACCGGCATGGCCTGGGCGCTCACCCAATCCGGCTTTTCGCAACAACTGGTGACGGTGATGGCCAATGTGCCGGGCGGCCAATTGGGCTTCGTGGTCATCTCCGCGCTCGCCTTCGTCGTCCTCGGCAGCGTGCTCGAAGGCGTTCCGGCGATCGTGCTGTTCGGCCCCTTGCTGTTCCCCATCGCGCGCATCATGGGGGTCAACGAAGTCCATTATGCGATCGTCGCCGTCTTCTCGATGGGACTGGGACTATTCACCCCGCCTTTCGGTGTCGGCTTCTATCTGGCCTGCGCCATTGGGCGGGTCTCGCCGGATACCGTGATCCGACACGTCTGGCCGCATCTCGCCGCCCTGGCCGTGGCCCTGATCCTGATCATCCTCCTGCCGTGGATCTCCATCGGCCTCCTCTAGCCCCGAGAAGGTTGCTCTCATGACGTTCAGGCAGGCAAGATGGAGATGACAGACATGAGGCAACGAGACGGAACCGGGCCTTCGCCCGCCGCCTGGAAACAGACAGGAACGCAGAGTTTGGCCGCAAACGACATTGACCGCCGAAACAGACGCTTGGCCGATCAACTTTTTGACCATTTGCGGGACGATATCGTCAGCGGTGTACTCCCCCCGGGCACGCCGCTCGCCGAACTCGATCTGTGCAATCGTCTTGGCGTCAGCCGCACACCGGTTCGAGAGGCTCTGATCAAGCTCGCCGACATCAAGCTCGTCAACATCTACCCACAGCGCGGCACGTTCGTGGCGCCGATCTCGGCGGAAGCCTTTCGAAGCGCCCAATTCATTCGCGAGCATCTCGAATGCGCCTTGTTGAGCGAGGCGGTTCGCCATATCGATGCGACGTCGCTCCGCGAACTCAATGAAATCGTCGAACGTCAAAAGCAGGCGGTCGCCATCAATTCACGCGACGCTTTCTACGAACAGGATGAGGCTTTTCACG
>DATNIV010000459.1:0-5877 GCA_035604255.1 Telmatospirillum sp.
TTGTCGTCATCCCCGCGCAGGCGGGGATCCATGGTGGTTCATGCGATACGATTACAATCCAGAGATAGTCCTTATCGCGGCGTGGATCCCCGCCTGCGCGGGGATGACAAAGAATAGTAGCGAAAAAACCGTAACTGACGACACGCCCTAGGGCCTGTCGATAAAGTACCGTTCCAGGCCATTAAGCCCGAGCGGCGTTAGGCACGCCAGCGACGCAACAGCAAACTATTGGATACGACGCTGACGCTCGAAAACGCCATGGCGCCTCCCGCCAGGGCCGGGCTCAACAAGCCGAATGCCGCCAAGGGAATGGCGATGACATTGTAGACGAAGGCCCAAAACAAATTCTGGCGAATCTTGTGATAAGTGGCCCGCGAAATCGACAATGCAGCCGGCAACAAGGCCGGATCGCCCCGCATCAAGGTGATGCCCGCGCTGTGCATGGCAATATCCGTCCCTGTCCCCATGGCAATACCGATATCCGCGGCGGCCAGCGCCGGGGCGTCGTTGACGCCATCGCCAACCATGGCCACCACTTGGCCGTCGGCACGCAGCCGCTGAATTTCGCTGACCTTATCCGCCGGCAGCAACTCGGCATGCATCTCATCCAGCCCGAGAGCCTCCGCGACCACCTGCGCCGTCCGGCGGTTGTCTCCGGTCAACATGATGGTCCTGACGCCCAGCGCTTTGAGCTTGGCCACCGCGCCCGCCGCCGTCGCCTTGACATTATCGGAAACGGCAATCAAACCGATCACCCGTTGTCCATCGCCCACCCACATGACCGTCCGCCCCGCGGCTTCCATTCCGACGGCCCGCGTCTCCAATCCCAGCAGATCCAGTTGCAACTGGCGCATCAATTTCTGGCTGCCGATCACGATGGTGCGATTGTCGAGCGTAGCCTGCAGGCCGCGTCCCGGCAGAGCCCGGAAACTGCCCACCGGCAACAGCGGAATGCCGCCATTTTTGGCCGCATCCAGCACGGCGCGGGCCAGAGGATGTTCGCTGCCTTGCTGGGCCGACGCCGCCAGAGACAAAAGACGCGTGTGGTCGCCGTCGGCCGCGAAGATATCGCTGACCGCCGGACGTCCTTCGGTCAATGTTCCGGTCTTGTCGAACACGATCGCCGTCACGTCATGCGCGCGCTCCAGCGCTTCGGCATCCTTGATCAAAATCCCCGCGCGCGCCGCCACACCGGTGCCCACCATGATCGCCGTCGGCGTCGCCAGACCGAGAGCGCAAGGACAAGCGATAACCAGAACAGAAATCGCGGCGACAAGGGCCGCTTGCTGATCGCCGTTGAAATACCACCAGGCGGCAAAGGTCAGCGCGGCCAAACCGACCACGACAGGCACGAACACCGCGGCGATGGCATCGACCAGACGCTGTACCGGCGCCTTGCTGGCCTGTGCGCCCTCGACCAACCGGATGATACGGGACACGGTCGAATCGGCCCCGACGGCGGTTGTCTTGATCCGCAGCAAGCCGTCGCCATTGATCGCCCCGGCCGTCACCGAATCGTCACGGGCTTTGTCGACCGGCAAACTTTCTCCGGTCAGCAGGGATTCGTCCATCTGGCTGTCGCCTTCGACCACGACTCCATCGACCGGCGCCCGTTCACCGGGACGAAGCACCACGATTTCGCCTAATCTGACAGCCTCGGCCGCGATCTTGACCAGACGGCCATCCCGTTCCACCGTCGCCGAATCGGGACGCAAGGCCATCAAGCCGCGAATCGCCGACGCGGCGCTGCGCTTGGCCCGGGTTTCCAACCATTTTCCCAACAGCACCAAGGTGATGACAACCGTCGACGCCTCGAAATACAGGGGCGTATGCCCATGCTCGCCCCCCACGATCATTTGCCCCACGGACAGGCCAAAAGCCGCAGACGTCCCCAGCGCCACCAGCAAATCCATATTGCCGGCGCCATTGCGCAGCGCCTTCCAGGCTCCAAGGTAAAAGCGGGCACCAATGATGAACTGGACCGGACTGGCCAGGGCCAGTTGCACGAGCGGCGGCAGCATGGCATGCCCCCCTGCCACGAGATCGAACGCCATCTGGCCGATCAGAGGCAAGGTGAGGATCGCTGACAGGCAAACCAGAAGGAGGTCGCGCCGAGCCCTGGCCGCCACCTTTTCCTCTTCGGCCTCGGGCGTGTCGTTTGCCGTGACCAGGGCGGCGCCGAAGCCCGCCTTCCCGATCGCCGCCACCATCTGCGCGGGCGTCACGTCACCCGCCTCTACGGTCACCCGCGCTTTCTCCGTGGCCAGATTGACCTCGGCCCGCAGAACGCCAGGCAGTCGGGTGAGCACCTTTTCAACACGAGCGGAACAACTGGCACAGGTCATGCCGGTAATGACGAGATCAACGGCGACAGCCGACGACGACCGACTCGCGGCAGCCGAGTTTTCGGAGAGCTTATTCATACTTTGTATGTGTGGTGTCTCCCGTATCAGCGTCAAGCGTCCCTAAGCCGATTCACCAGGATTTCACAAAAGGCACACTACAGAGCTTATTCGACCTTGATATGAAAGACCGCCCACACGAGGCCGGCATCGTCCACCTTTTCCGGTTGCAGATCGCGCGGAAACACCAGCCATGCCGGACCGCGACCGCCGACACCAAGCGGGTGACCATCCGCCTCGATCGCCAAGATGACTTGCGCATTCTTGGCAAATCCCCCGGGAAACTCGGCGACGTAGCCGTCAAGCGCCTGAACCGAAATTTTGTCTCCCGCCGCCCCCGCCGCCGCAAGCACGGCGGCAAGACGGGGACCGCGGAAGGTCACCGGCTTTGACCAATTGGGGTAGGAAAGAACGATGCTGTGCATGCCCAGTCGTTCCAGATCCTGTCTGGAAAACGCATGGGCTTTGCCGAAGGAAATATCGTAATGCGCGAAAAACCCATCGGAAAACGAATCAAAGGGTGAGCGATTCGGTTTGCCGACCCGCCCCGTGACCGTAACGACGACGCCGTCATCGGCATGAAGCGTCGCCGGCACAGCCAGAGATAAGGCCAGCACCAGACATGCCATGATCCGCAACATGCCAAACCGTCCCTTCGTTCTTTCGGTTTCCCGAGCGATCACGCCGTGGTCACCTTGGTCTCGACGAGATGCCCGTTGGTCAATTCCCGCGTCAGGGTTTCGGCATCGAGTTCCTTTTCCCATTTCGAAATCACGATCGCCGCCACGCCATTTCCGACAAAATTGGTCAACGCGCGCGCTTCCGACATGAAGCGATCGATCCCCAGGATGAGAGCCAAACCAGCGACCGGGATCGTCGGCACGACGGCCATGGTCGCGGCCAGCGTGATGAACCCGGCCCCGGTGACGCCGGATGCGCCTTTCGACGTCAACATCGCCACACCCAGAAGGGTAAGCTCTTGCCAAAGAGTGAGATCGATATCCAAAGCCTGGGCGACAAAGAGTGCCGCCATGGTCAGATAGATGTTCGTTCCGTCGAGATTGAAGGAATATCCGGACGGCACGACCAGACCCACCACCGACTTGGAGCACCCCAATTGTTCGAGCTTGCGCATCAGCGGCACCAGCGCCGATTCGGACGAAGAGGTCCCCAGCACCGTCAGTAATTCTTCCTTGATATAGCCGACGAATCTGAAAATAGAAAATCCGGTATAGGCGGCGATGGAGCCAAGAACGATCACCACGAACAACAGGCAGGTCAGATAGAAGCTCCCCATCAAGGCCGCCAAAGGCATCAGGGCCTTGATGCCATATTTGCCGATGGTGAAAGCCATGGCGCCCCCCGCTCCCAAGGGCGCCAATTTCATGATCGTATTCATCATGGCGAAGAAGATGTGCGAACATTCCTCGATGAACAGATGCACGCCCTTGCCAGCCTTGCCCATATGCGTCATCGCATAGCCGAACAGAATGGCGATGAGCAGCACCTGCAACAGATCGCCGCCGCCGGTGAAGGCGTCGATCATCGTCTTCGGAATGATGTGCATGAAAAAGTCGGTGGCGCTCTGTTCCTGCGCCAACTTCGCGTAATTGGCCACCGCCTTGGCGTCCAGCGTCGCCGGATTGACATGAAAACCGTCGCCCGGACGGATCACGTTCATGATGAGGAGGCCGATGCACAAGGCGAAGGTCGAGACGATCTCGAAATAGAGCAAGGCCTTGCCGCCGACGCGGCCGACTTTTTTCATGTCTCCGGCGCCGGCGATACCCAGCACGACGGTACAGAAGATCACCGGAGCGATCAGCATTTTGACCAAGCCGATGAAACCGTCACCCAGAGGTTTGAGACTGACGGCCGTTTCAGGCGCGATAAATCCGAGCGCCGCGCCAAGGATGATGGCAATCAGAACCCAAAAATAGAGATGGCTGGAAATTCGTTTCATCCCGGTATCCTCTTCGTCTTTTTTTAGGCTCGAAGTCATTGATTAAGAGGTTACATGGGCATGCGGATTTCCTTTTAAACGGGAAGAAAAATAGGGATATTTCCTGCCACCCAAAGGCATAGCAATCGCTCGAACATTTATTAAAAAGTGACGTTTTGGTCCGCGCGTGCCCTTATCCGATGAACCGCCAAGGCGCCAAGAACGCCGAGGCAGCGGTTCATTTCAACCGCATCGCACAGTCCCAATCCGCACGTCGTCGTCGACAAGGCCTGCGGTGCAAGAGCGAAACGCTTGCCCTTGACGCTGACCGCCCTCGGGTAGCATTCTTCGCGGTCAGTTTTTTTGAGTTTTTTCGCCATGTATCTGCTCATCGATAACTACGACAGTTTCACCTACAACCTCTGGCATTATCTGGGCGAACTTGGCGCCGAAATGCAGGTGGTGCGCAACGACGCGCGCTCGGTGGACGAACTCTTGGCGATGAAGCCCGAAGGCATCGTCATTTCCCCCGGTCCCTGCGACCCCGACCGCGCCGGTATCTGCCTGGAATTGATCGCCCGATCCGCCGGGCGATTGCCGCTGCTGGGAGTCTGCCTCGGCCATCAGGCGATTGGCCAAGCCTTTGGCGGCAAAGTGGTCCGCGCGCCGCAACCGGTGCATGGCAAGACCTGCCAGATCCATCACAACGGCACCGGCCTGTTCGCAGGCCTCCCCTCGCCGTTCCTGGCGACCCGTTATCACTCTTTGGTCGTCGACCGGGCCAGCCTTCCCGCTTGCCTGGAGGTAACCGCCTGGACCGAGGACGGCCTCATCATGGGGTTGGCGCATAAGGAACTGGATATTCACGGCGTGCAGTTCCATCCGGAAAGCATCGCCTCACAGCACGGACATCAAATGCTCGGCAATTTTCTCGCCCTCGCCAAGCGCCTTAGCGGACAAGCAGCCTGATGGGAAGCACAGAACTCATGAAGTCGCTGTTGGCCCGTGTCGCCAACCGGGAGACTCTTTCGGAAGAAGACGCGGAAGCGGCCTTCGACGTCATCATGTCGGGCGACGCGACGCCCGCGCAAATCGCCGGGTTCCTCATGGCCCTTCGGGTCCGTGGCGAAACGGTGGCCGAGATCACCGGCGCCACCCGCATCATGCGGGCGAAAGCCTCGCCGATGTCGGCGCCGCCCGACGCCATCGACACCTGCGGCACCGGCGGCGACGCGGCGGGAACCTACAATATCTCGACCGCAGCGGCGCTGGTGGTGGCGGCCTGTGGCGTTCCGGTCGCCAAACATGGCAATCGCGCCCTCTCGTCGAAATCGGGGTCGGCCGACGTGCTGGCGGCGCTCGGCGTGAAAATCGATGCCGACGCCCAGTTGGTCCAGGAAAGCCTTTGGCAAAACAACATCGGCTTTTTGATGGCCCCCCGGCATCACGCGGCCATGCGTCATGTCGCCGGCGTGCGCGTCGAACTGGGCACCAGAACGATCTTCAATTTGTTGGGTCCCCTGGCAAATCCGG
>DATNIV010000460.1:0-4819 GCA_035604255.1 Telmatospirillum sp.
AGTTTCGGTCGTGCGCTTCCAACACATCTGGCCGACGACGTCGATAGCCTCATTCAGCGGGCTCTGGTGCGGCGTCCCGATATCGTCGCCGCTTTGGCGAAACTGCGGGCGAGCGACGCGGGAGTGCGTGCCGCCGAGGCCTCTTATTATCCGAAGATCGGACTGGCGGCGACCGCCGGCGAGAATATCGCGACCCTCGGTGTCAATCCGAGCAGCTTCGGCGGCACGGGAACGCCGCACACCAGCGTCAATGAGCCGATGGCCGGCATTATGTTGAAGTTCTCTGTGCCCCTTTATGACGGCGGATTGCGCGGCAAGACGGAGAGTATCGCCCGTTCGATGAGGGTAGAGGCCGAGGAGGCCTTGTCCAAGGCGCAAGACGAGGCCGTCAGGCAAGTGGCGCGCGCCTATGATACGTTGAAGAGCACGCTCGCCCAATATGATGCGGCGCGCGCTTTCGTGGCGGCCGCCGACAAGGAAACGGAGTCCTCGCTGGAGGCCTATCGGCATGGTGTGGGCACCTTGATCGTGGCGGCGACAGCGGACACCGAACGCACTCAAGCGCAATCGGCCCAGGCCCGCGCCTATGCAAATGTGCTGACGGCCGCCGCCGCCCTGGCGTTCACCACGGGCGAATTGACCTCTAGCGATATCCTTGAAAATCAACACTGACCAATGAGTTCAAGGATTTTCTTGTCACATGGATTTAAGCGCAGACTCTAACCTGCTTTACTCCGGAGGCATCTGGACAGGACCGACCCGATGGCGCCGGTGACGCTTTTGACGGCGTTTTTGAAGGCCGGGATATAGAGCAGCATCGTAAAGATCGTGATGCTGGCGAAGGCGATGCAGATGGGGCGGGTGAAGAAGGGGAGGATGCTTCCATCCGACAACACCAGTCCGCGGCGCAGGCTCTTGTCCAGGAGACCGCCGAGAACCAGCCCCAAGACGAAGGGGGCCATCTGATAGCCGTGGCGGCGCAAGAAAAAGGCGCCGATGCCGATGGTCAGCATGGAATAGATATCGAACAGACGCGACGCCCCGGCAAAGGCGCCGACGGTGCAGAGCAAGAAGATGATCGGCATCAGAATCGTCCGTTTGACCCGCATGACCAACAGCAAGGGGCGGACGAGGAACAAACCGAAGATCAGGATGCTGCACATGGCCAGCGTCGTCATGGCGACCACGTCATAGACGAACTGAGGATGTTCGATCATCATCATCGGTCCGGGCTGGATGCCATGGATGATCATCGCCGCCATCAGCACGGCAGACGGCGCCGAACCGGGAATGCCAAGCGCCAGACAGGGAATGATATGTCCGGGAATCGAGGCCATGTCTCCGGTTTCAGCGGCCATCAGTCCGTCGATCGATCCCTTGCCGAATTGATCCTTTTCCTTGCTGGCGGCTTTGGCGGCGGCATAAGACATCCAGGCACCGGCATCTTCGCCGACACCCGGCATCAGGCCGGTCAGAACTCCGATGACGCCGGAGCGCAAGACCGTCGGCCAATATTGGACGACTTCGCGAAAGCGCGGCAGCACCGAATCCTTCATTTCGACCAGCTTGCGCTCGATCGGGTCGGCGAGCGTCGTCAGAATTTCGGCAAAGCCGAAGGCGCCGACCAGGGCCGGGATCAGCGCGATGCCGCCGGCCAGTTGGCTCCAGCCGAAGGTGAAGCGGTCATGCGCGTAAAGTCCATCCTGGCCGATCTGCGCGACGAATAGGCCCAGCGCGCCCATGAGCCAGCCCTTCAACGGATCGTTGCCGACGATGCTGCCCGACATGGTGACGCCGAACAACGCCAACCAGAAGAATTCATAGGCGCCGAATTTCAGCGCCACTTCGGCCAGGAGCGGGGTCACGGTGGCCAGACAGAGGACGCCGAACAAGGTGCTGGTGAAGGCGCCCGAGGTGGCGATGCCGATCGCGCGACCGGCTTCGCCGCGCAACGCCAGCGCATGGCCATCGGCGCAGGAGGCCGCATTGGCGGCGGTTCCCGGGATATTGAGCAAGATCGCGGTGCGCGATCCGCCGTAAAGCGTGCCGACATAGGAACAAATCAGAATCAGGATCGCGTCATTGGCTTCGAATTTGATGGTCAGCGTGGTCAGAAGCGCGATGCAGAGCGTTGCGGACAAGCCGGGGAGGCAGCCGACCGTGATGCCGATCAGCGCGCCTCCCAGTCCATAGACGATCGACGTCAGATTGAGGAATCCCATATAGGCGTGACCAAGTTCGGCGAGACCTGCCAGCATGTGACGTTCCCCTCAAACTCAAGGAAGATGAACCAGAAAAATCTTTTGGAAGACGAGCGTGATGATGCCGCCGGCCGCCAGGCCGATGACGGCGGCCACCGCAATTGTTCGCCAGGTCAGCTTTTGGCCCGCCGCTCGGCGTTGCGGTCCTTGGAGACAGGGGATGGCCGTCGAGACGAAGAGCTCGGACGCCAGCCAGAAGGGCAGCCCATGGCCGACCAGGAGGCCGCCGAACGTCAAGCAGAGTACCAAGACCAAGGCGAGATGCCTGTATTCCGCGCGACGGGCGGTGGGATCGTGCGCCGCACCACGGGAAAGCCCCCTTCGCCAGCTGCGCGCTGCCAGGAGGCTGCCGAGGATCATCATGGCGATGCCGAGCAGACCGGGCATCAGGCCCGGAATCGTATAGGGGTTGACGTCCTGGGCCTCCAGACGATCCATGGTGATCGAGCCGATCAGGATGGCCAAGCCCAGGCTTATCCAGGCCAGAGCGCCCTGGAAATCCGCCCGGCCGGAGACAGGTTTGCCGCCGTTTTCGGCGACGGTGCGGTTCGGTGTGGGATGGGAGGATGCTGACATGGCATAGGGTCCCAGAGAATTTTGGGGGTCGGTCACGAAGCCGGGGTGAACCGGCTTCGTGACGAACGATCAGGGCGCCGGGATGCCCACGGTGTCCGGCGAAACCTTGGCTTTGCCGCTGTTGAAGAGCGACCAGGCATTGGACTGCACGGCAGGCCAAGCCGCCTTCTGCGCGGCGTCGCCAAAGGTGGGGGCGAACAAGGCACCGCGACTGGCGGCGTATTTCTTGACCACCTCGCTGTTGGCGATGGTCTCCGTCCAGATCTTTTCGACGGTCTTGATGACCTCGTCCGGCACGCCCTTCGGAATGAAGATGCCGAAATAGTTGTCTGGCGCGGTGAAGCCGGGCAGGATCTGCGATAGCGGCGGAATGACGCCATAGCCTTCGAGTTCCAGAGGCTTGTCGCTGATGGCGGCCAAGGGACGCAGCCGTTTCCCGCGGATCATGTCGGCTTCCTCGACGGCCAATTGGCTGGTCGCCTCGGTTTCCCCGGCGACGGTCGCCACCACCGCGGGATTGCCGCCGTCATAGGTGACATGGCGATATTTGACGTTGGCCGCCTTGGCGATCAGTTCCATGGCCGTATGGCCGGACGAGGTGACTCCGGCGGTCGCCACCGAAATCTTGCCGGGCTGGGCCGTCATGGCGTCGAGCAGTTCCTTGGCGTCCTTGTAGGGCGCTTTGGCATTGACGCTGAGGACCGACACATTGGCGACGCTGAGAAACAGATTCCAATCGCTGAGCCTGGTCTTCAGGGATCCCATCGTTTCATAAGCGCCCAAATCCTGGGCGGCGCCCGCCGTCCAGGTATAGCCGTCTTTGGCGGCTTCCAATGCGCTCATGGTGCCGATCGACCCCGATGCGCCGGGCTGATTGACGATGACGATGGTTTGTCCTAAGGCCTTTTCCATCTCGGCCGCGACGACGCGCGTCACCTGATCGGTCGAGCCGCCGGCCGCCCAAGGCACGATGAGATTGATCGGGCGGATCGGTTTCCAGTCGGCGGCCTGACCGACGCTCGGCACGATCACGGAGACTCCGGCGATCAAAGCCGAAGCGAGAAGGGATCTCCGAATTGAAAAGTGAGACTTTTTTTCTTTTATGCTCATCGTCTCCTCCGATTTTTGTGATATTTTACAACGAGATGCGGCGTCCTTCCTCAGCCGACCAATAGCCGGCGTAATTGACTTTCATGGTTTCAAAGGCCAAATCGACGTCGGACAATGGGTAGCGTTCCCAGGCCACGCATTCCATGAAATCCTGAATTTCCTGCAGGTAACCTCTCGTCCACTCCTCTTCCAGACAAACGAACTGCCAGCCGGTTTTGCGATCGACTTTCTCGGTGATATAGACGTCCCGCAATTTGTCTTCGTCGGTGAGATAAGTCGTCATGTGGTTGTTGGGCGTGATGTTGGCGAACAAAGAGCCGCCATTGGTGTAGGTTTCGACCAGATTGCGCACGCCGCCCATGATCATATCGCCCGAAAAAATCGTGCTCTTGGTGCCGTCCGAGAACGAGAGCGACAGCATGCCCCAATCTTCGACATCGACCGGATTGGCTTTGATATAGCGGCGTTCCTCCTCGGACAGACTGGCGGCCACATTGCCGACGTCGGCCGTCACGTCGGTCACCGTAATCGTCTCGCCCCGAGCGCGGGCTTCGACCTGCTTCAGATAAAGCACGGCGGACAAAGGGTGGCACCCCATGCGGATCAACGAGCCGCCACCGGTCATCGCCCATTGGGCGGCATGGGCGGCATGCGATCCGCTATGGCTTTCCTCGGCCTTCATGAACAGGATCTTGTCCTTGGTGGCGCGCAGGATTTCGGCTGTTTTTGTAACTGCCGGCGCGTAAATCCAGTCTTCTGCATACATGAACAGCTTGCCGCTCGCCCGTATGGCCGACCGGGTTTCGGTCATTTCCTCCATGATGCGCTCGTACATCAGGGACTTGGCGACATGCCGGCCGATCGGCGTCTTG
>DATNIV010000461.1:0-3517 GCA_035604255.1 Telmatospirillum sp.
CGACAGTCAGTCGGTCGCCGCCGCTGCCGCACAAGCCATGAGCAACGCCCAGACGGTTGCCGCCGCGACCGAACAACTGAATGCCTCCATTCGCGAAATCAATGGCCAAGTCAACCAAGGCGCCTCCGTCACCAGAACCACGGTCAAGGCGGTCAACGACGCTGAACGGATCATGGGGTCTCTGGCCGAATCCATGCAAAACATCGATAATGTCGCGAAACTGATCTCCGACATCGCTGCCCAAACCAATCTCTTGGCACTCAATGCCACAATCGAGGCGGCGCGGGCCGGCGAAGCCGGGAAGGGTTTCGCCGTGGTGGCCAACGAAGTGAAAAACCTGGCCAATCAAACGGCAAGAGCGACCGAGGAAATCACCTCTCAGATCTCCTCGCTCCAGGGAGAGACGGGCCGGGCCGTGAAATCCATGCGGGCTATCGTGACCGCCATGGGATCGCTGGAAGAAACATCGGCCGCAGTATCGGCCGCTGTCGAAGAACAGGCGGCCGCCACCCATTCGATCACACACAATGTCAATGATACGGCGAATGCCGCCAACGAAGTTGCGACACGCATCGAAAAGGTCGCTGAAGCGGCCTCGCAAACGGAAAATCGGGCCGCCCTTCTGGGGAAAATTTCCAGCAACGTTGCCGATGCGGTCGAATCTCTGAGCCGGACATTGATCCATATTGTTCGCACATCGACGAACGACGTGGATCGCCGACAATTCCCTCGTCAGGAAAGCAACCAGCAGGCCACGTTATCGACCAACAATGACGAACAGCCTGTCGTCATTCGCGATATTTCGGAAGGTGGCGTCGGACTTGAAGGGGACATTGCCAGCATCACGCCGGGCACGCGCGCCATCTTGCGTATCGTCGGGCATCAACAAATCAAGCATCTGGTCGTCCGCAGCACATACGGCTCCCGTATCGGTGCGGAATGGGTCGAGGATCAAAAGGCAGCATAAAATACTGGTGACGTGCGCTGATGAGAACGTATCAGCGGCTTCGGCTTTCTCGGGACGACCGGCGCGGCCGCGGCCGACACCAACCAGCGATTAGGTCAATCTCATCGCTGGTTGGTGTAAGACCCTGACGCTGCCCGTTTCTTCCTAACCGGAGGCAAGCAAACCGGCGTGCCATTGCAAATGGTCGGCAACGAAGCTCTGAATGAACCAATAGGAATGGTCATAACCGTCGTTTCGCCGCAGCGTCAAATCCTGCCCGCTCGCCTTGGCCGCCGCCTCCAATGACTGCGGCAAGAGTTGCGTGTCGAGAAATTTGTCCAACAGCCCCTGGTCGACCAGGATGGGGCCGGGATAGCGCCTCTTCGCCATCAGGAGGCTGGCGTCATAAGCGGCCCAGCGGTCGGATTTCGGGCCGAGATAAAGGCCGAAAGCCTTCGCCCCCCAAGAAACCGCAACGGGATTGGCGATCGGCGCGAAGGCTGAGACCGAATGCCAGCGTTCGGGCTGGCGCAAGGCGATGACCAGCGCCCCATGGCCGCCCATGGAATGGCCGAAAATACCTCGCCGATCGGTGCACGCTGGGAAATGCGCCTCGATCAGCGCCGGCAATTCCGTCGTCACATAGGAATACATCCGATAGGTCTTGTTCCAGGGCGCTTCGGTCGCGTCGACATAGAACCCCGCCCCCGTGCCCACGTCCCAATCGTCCTCCTCGCCGGCAATTCCGGCGCCACGCGGGCTGGTATCGGGCGCCACCAACATCAGGCCAAGCTCGGCGGCAAGGCGGACGGCGCCGGCCTTGATGAGAAAGGTTTCCTCGCTGCATTCGAGACCGGCCAGGTAAAAGAGGGCCGGCACCGGGCCCGTCTCGGCTTGCGGCGGCACGAAAAGGCCAAAACGCATATCCGTGCCCGTTTCAGCGGAGGGATGGCTGTAGAAGCCCAAGGTCCCGCCGAAACAGCGATGCTGGGCGCGCGTGGTGAGACCCGTCATCAATAGACCACAACGCTGCGGATCGACTCTCCTTTGGTCATCAGATCGAATCCTTCGTTGATTCGTTCCAACGGCAAGACATGAGTGATCAAATCGTCGATATTGATCTTGCCGTTCATATACCAGTCGACGATCTTCGGCACATCGGTCCGGCCGCGCGCCCCGCCGAAGGCCGAGCCTTTCCAGACGCGGCCGGTGACCAGTTGGAACGGGCGCGTCGATATCTCCTTGCCGGCGGCGGCAACTCCGATGATCACACTCATGCCCCAACCACGATGGCAGCACTCCAACGCTTGACGCATGACGTCGGTATTGCCGATGCATTCAAAGCTGTAATCGGCGCCGCCCTTGGTCAATTCGACCAGATGGGGCACGAGATCGTCCTTCAGGTCTTGCGGATTGACGAAATGAGTGAGGCCGAACTTGCGGGCCAGAGCCTCTCGCTCGGGATTGAGATCAACGCCGACGATCATATCGGCACCGGCGATGCGTGCCCCTTGCACGACATTGAGGCCAATACCGCCGAGACCGAACACCACGACATTGGCCCCAGGCTCGACCTTGGCCGTATAGATGACGGCGCCAAGACCGGTGGTGACCCCGCAACCGATATAGCAGACCTTGTCGAACGGCGCGTCCTCGCGGATCTTCGCCAGCGCGATCTCCGGCAGAACCGTGAAATTGGCAAAGGTCGAACAGCCCATATAGTGCAGGATCGGCTTGCCGCCGATGGAAAAACGGCTGGACCCATCCGGCATCAGCCCTTTGCCCTGCGTCGCCCGGATCGACGTGCAAAGATTGGTCTTGCCGGACAGACAGGATTTGCATTGGCGACACTCCGGCGTGTAAAGCGGAATGACATGATCCCCTTTTCTGAGTGAGGTCACACCCGGCCCGACGTCGACCACGATACCGGCGCCCTCATGCCCCAGTATGGCCGGGAACAGACCTTCCGGATCAGCGCCGGAAAGCGTGTATTTGTCGGTATGGCAAATGCCGGTCGCTTTGATCTCGACCAAAACCTCACCGGCCTTTGGCCCGTCCAACTGGACCGTCTCGACGACCAAGGGTTTTCCCGCCTCATAAGCAACCGCAGCCCGCACATCCATGGTCTTCGTCTCCCTTAAGAATCGGCAAAACGCCCGCTTGTGCGGGCGTAACGAGAAGATTCATTTGTTTTCGAGATATCCCTTGGACCCCGCACCATCCCAATATGTCATTTTGCATGGCGCCTGTTCTCAGGCTTAAGTCTCCATATGGCGATAGGACGATGAAATTGGAACCACAAGACCTGACAGAAATCGCCTCACGCACGCTTGACCATTACAACGGACAAGCCGAACAGTTTTGGCAAGGCACCTGCGGGCATGACGTCAGTCAGAACATCGACGCGCTTCTGCGCCATCTCGCGGGCGAACCGCCCTTTTCCATTCTCGATTTCGGCTGCGGACCGGGCCGGGACCTCAAGACGCTGAGCGATCTCGGCCATATCGCCATCGGCCTGGACGGCGCACAGCATTTCGTTGCGATGGCCCGTGCGCACAGTGGTTGCGAGGT
>DATNIV010000462.1:0-5131 GCA_035604255.1 Telmatospirillum sp.
AAGATTGCAGCAAATAGAGAGAGACCTTGGCGTCCAACTCGTCATGCGGTTTTCGAAGGGTGTTATTTTCACGCCAGAAGGTGAATATGTTGCCAGGGAGGCGTCTTATGTTCTTTCTTACTTTCAGCAGATCAAGAAAAATCTTCTTCGCGTCAGTGACGGACAGTCCGGCACCATCAAGCTGGGAATGACGAATGCCTTCGCGCGATTTACGCTGCCCCAATTTCTTATGAAGTATAAACAGCTTTACCCAAATGTTGATTTCGACATTTCCACGGACATCAGCGCAGCCATAACATCACTTCTCGATAATAATAAAATACATATCGGATTTATTCGCGGGGACACTGAAAAATTATTTGAAAAAGAATTAATAGGGGTTGAACAGGCATACCTTGTTAATAAGAAAAAAATTGAATTGGAAGAACTTCCAAACACGCCACAAATTACGTATTTAAAAGATCCATTTTCATACAAACTTTTGGATGGGTGGTGGCATAGCCACTTTCCATCCCCTCCATTAATTGGCATGCATGCAAATCACGGGGACACTTGCCTTGAGATGATTGCCACCGGTCTGGGATATGGCATATTTCTTTCACCAGACTTTATCAGTCAGGAGACTGATTTGTTTCGGACCCCCCTTTTTTACAAAGATGGGGCACCACTTACGCGCAATTCTTGGATCATATGGCAGAAGGAGTTCTCCGAGATTCCGCTGGTCCGCAATTTTTTAGACTATATGCGGGGAAACCTTATTGGCTCTGTTGAAAAACATGCGAACATATAGATTGCGACGGAAGATGCACTGAAGGGCGACGCCCCTCAAAGGTCGACGTCAGACGATTCGCCAACCTTGCGCATCTCGCCGCCATAAACCGGACGGTGTCGCCAAGCTCCTGTTGAGTCCATATTCCGACGATCACAGCTTGGCTTGCCCCTCCGATTTCAACATGGTAGGATACCAGCACTTGTATCCTAGTACCTTTGTTGAGGTGAAGAATGAGCGATGTGACGGTCCCTGCTGGCCATCTTTCCCGGTTGTCGCAGGCGAGCCTCGGGGTCCTGCCGACCACTGTTCGGCGGCCCTACTACGACCGTTCCACGGTAACGGCCGGAATTGTCCACCTAGGACTCGGCGCGTTCTGTCGCGCCCATTTGGCCACCTACACCGAAGCGGTGATCGAAGCCGGCGCCCACGACTGGGGCATCATCGGCGTCGATCTGCTATCGCCGGCGATCCGCTCCGCTTTGAAGCCTCAGGATTGTCTTTATACGGTCCTCAGCCGGGAAAACGGCATCGATCACCTCCAGGTCGTCGGCTCCATGATCGACGCGCTGGCGACGGCCGACCAGTTGCGCCAGGTGCTGGATCTGATGATAAGCCCGGACATTCGGATCGTCACCCTGACGGTCACCGAAAAGGGCTATTGTCAGGACGCCGCCACAGGGACGCTCGACGAGAAACATCCGATGATCCTGGCGGACCTGGCCAATCCAACGTCGCCTTGCAGCGTCCCCGGCCTGTTGACCGAGGCGATCCGCTTGCGACGCGACGCCGGCGTGCCACCCTTCACCGTTCTCGTCTGCGACAATCTCGCTGAGAACGGCCACAAGGCCCGCCGCATCGTCACCCGTTTCGCCGGCCTGATCAATCCGGAGCTGGCAAAGTTCATCGAAGAGACCATTTTGTTCCCCTGCACCATGGTCGACCGCATCACGCCCGCCACCCAGGACGCCGACCGCGAGGCCGTGGCGAAGGGGCTTGGACTGGAAGACGCTTGGCCGGTGGTCTGCGAACCGTTTCGTCAATGGGTCATCGAGGACCACTTCGCCATGGGACGGCCGAAATGGGAAGATGTCGGCGCCATCATGGTCGATGACGTCCATCCCTTCGAACTGATGAAATTGCGCTGCCTGAATGGGGCTCATTCGACATTGGCCTTTCTGTCCGTCGTTGCCGGAATCGAGACGATCTCGGATGCCATGGCCGATCCGCTCCTGCCGAAAATCGTCCGGCGCCTGTGGGACGAAGATTTGATCCCGACCTTACCCCCCGTCCCCGGCACCGATGTGGCCGCTTATACCGTCGACCTGGAAAACCGCTTCATCAACCCGGGTGTCCGTCACAAGACGATCCAAATCTCGTCCGACGGTTCGCAGAAGCTGCCGCCGCGTCTTCTCGAGCCGGCGCTCGATCGATTGAAGGCCGGCAAAACGCCCAAGGTCATCCCGCTGGCCGTCGCCGCCTGGATGCGCTTTCTCTTGGGCGAAAATGAACAGGGCGTCGCCTATGTCATTGCCGATCCCTTGGCCGAGCGGCTCGCCACCATCGCCAAAAGCTGTGGCCGGGACTCCAAGCGGCTATCGGGCGAACTGTTCGCCGTCACTGATATTTTCTTCCCCGAATTGGTCGCTGACGCGGCCTTCCGGACAGCCGTCGAGACCCACCTCGAGAACTTGTTGACAAAGGGCGTCAGGAAAACTTTGGCAGATTTTCTCGAATTGACGTTCGTTGCGCCTGGAAAATAGCGGAATCTTTTCGGACTGGCCCAACCGGCCAGTCCGCCGTTTTGCCCCTTCATTCTCTTCGTTATAGGAACGATCTCATGCAGCAAACATGGCGCTGGTTTGGCCCCGATGATCCGGTAACCCTCGAAAACGCCAAGCAGGCGGGTGCGACCGGAATTGTGACGGCCCTTCACCATATGAATCAGGGCGGCGTCTGGACGACCGAGGAAATCCTCAAACGCCGCAAACTGATCGAAGACGCCGGCCTGGTTTGGTCGGTCGTGGAAAGCATCGGTGTCGGCGAGGAAATCAAGACCCGCACCGGCAATTTCCAAGAGAAGATCGACAACTACAAGCAATCGATCCGCAATGTGGCCCGCGCCGGGATCAAAACCATCTGTTACAACTTCATGGTCATTACCGATTGGAGCCGCACCAATCTGATGTATCGGTTGCCGACCGGCGGCTATGCGCTCCGTTATGACGCCATCGATTTCGCCGCCTACGACCTGTTCGTGCTGCAGCGCAAGGACGCCGCGAAGGACTATTCGCCGGACCGCGTTCAATTGGCTGAAACGCGCTTCAAGGCGATGAGCCCGGAGGTCGTCACCGAACTGGAACGCGTTCTCATCGACTGGCTGCCGGCGCGCGATTTCGCCTACAACCGCAATAGCTTCAAGCAGATGCTTGAGCTGTATCAGGAAATCAAGACAGAAGATCTGCGGGCCAACCTCATCGCATTCCTCCGTGAAATCACGCCGGTGGCGGAAGAGGAAGGCGCCCGCCTGTGCATCCATGCCGATGATCCCTCCTTCCCGATTTTCGGTCTTCCCCGCGTCATGTCCAATGCCGAGGACGTCCGCGCCATGTTCGAAGGCGTGCCCCAAACCGCTTGCGGCTTGACCTTGTGTACCGGCTCTTTCGGGTCCAACCCGAAGAACGATCTGGTGGCGATGGCCAAGGAATTCGCCCCGCGCATCCATTTCGTCCATCTGCGCAACACCCGCCACGAAGCCGACGGCTCGTTCTACGAAGCCGATCATCTGGATGGCGATACCGATCTGATCGGCGTCGCCTCCGTCATCATGGCCGAAGAAGCGCGCCGTGCCGGCGAAGGACGGATCGACGCGCAGATTCCGATGCGTCCGGACCACGGCCATCTGCTGGGCGACGACGTGACCAAAAAGATGAATCCCGGCTATTCCTTCGTCGGTCGTCTCAAGGGATTGGCGGAACTAAGGGGGGTGATGCAAACCATCGACGCTTTCCGGTCAGGTCATATTGTTTGAGCTCCAAGGCTTGAGCCGGATGATTTTTGGTGAAATCGCTCGCGATTCCGCCAGGAATCTGCTTCCGCCCCTCTCTCAATAAAGTGACGGGCGATTCAGACACTAGATCGAACCTATGCCATTTCGATCTAGTGTCATCGCGCTCTAGTGTTAGCGGTTGCGCATCTCCTGTGATAGGAATAGTTGCAGGTTCATATTTGACTTAGAGCTATTTCCTTATGAGTGCTATCGACATGGATCGGCGCAATTCCCGTCTCGCCAGTCAAGTCTTCGTCAGTTTGCGGGAGGATATCGTCCGTGGTGTCCTCCCGCCGAACACACCGCTGGCGGAACTGGATTTGTGCAAACGTTTAGACGTCAGCCGAACACCGGTTCGCGAGGCGCTGATCAAACTCGCCGAAGAAGGGCTGGTCAAAATCTATCCCCAATTCGGTTCGTTCGTGGCTCCCATTTCGCTGGAAGCCGTGCGCGTCGGACAATATGTCCGCGAGCATCTGGAATGCGCCCTGATTTCAGACGCCGCGCGCCTGATGGATTCGGCGGGCACGCAACTTATTCGCGACAATATCGATCGCCAGGCGCAAGCCGTCGCCTCGGGCGTCGCCGAAGATTTCTACAGCGCTGACAACGCCTTCCATGCCCTTATCGCCAAACTCAGCGGCAATCCCGGAGTTTGGAACATCGTCTTGCAGTCCAAGACGCAATTCGATCGCGTGCGCTACCTCAGCGTTCGCGAACCGGGCCGCAACGCCAAACTGCTCGAACAGCATAAAGAGATTGCCGAGGCCCTGATCGCCGGTGATGTGAGCAAAGCGAAAAGCGCGCTACGACGGCATTTGCGGGAAGTGTTCACCACGGTCGAAAAACTTGGGCTGACCGAAAACACGACATCCGCTCCGCCACGCCGCAAACGGGTGGCGCCGGATGCCTCCGTCCCGTGACGGCCGCCGCCCCCCTTTCGCTCCGCGATCCCGCGACGGTTCTGGCCACCTGGTTCGGTGCCGGATTACTCCCGAAGGCTCCGGGAACATGGGGTTCTCTCGCGGCCCTGCCCTTCGCCTGGATCATCGCCGGCGCCGCCGGTTGGCCCGCTTTGGCGATCGCCACACTGTTGGTTTTTTTTGTGGGCTGGTGGGCGGCAGACCGCGTCGCCACGGTCATTGGACTCGATGATCCCGGTTGTATCGTCATCGATGAGGTCGTCGGACAGTGGCTGGTCCTGCTGGCGACACCGCCGGACTTCTGGCACTATCTGATCGGTTTTGCTCTGTTCCGCGTTTTCGACATCACCAAGCCGGGACCGGCCGGTTGGGCCGATCGCCATGTCAAGG
>DATNIV010000463.1:0-7894 GCA_035604255.1 Telmatospirillum sp.
TCGGTTCTTGAGTCCTGTGAAAAAGTACAGCGAGCGAAGCGAGTGGCTTTTTCACACCCAACTCAACACCACGCCATGCGAGAGCGATCCCGCATGAACGAGCCAAATACCCTCACCTGCACAGGAAGACGGCCGATAGGACAAGAATAGACGGCGCAATCTCTCCGTCTCATCCAATAACGACCGACAAATTTCGGCCATATTTCCAACGGACTCTGACGACTCAGCGGTTAAATGACAGGTTCATTCCATGCGAGACTGCACGGTGCGCCCCCTCTGGCCCCACGCCATCAGGGAACCGGAGCGGGCGAATTCTTGTCGATATGGAGCCTGTCGAGAGAACGATCTATTATCAATACGGACCATCCACCAAGGATCAAAAAAATTAGTCCGGTTTTCCGGATGATTACCATGAACAACTGTGCGCTAATATGCTAAATGACCTCGTTGAACTGGATTCGGAGAGTACTCAAACATGAAAACGATGACCGCGCGACTGACGGCTGCTTTCGTTCGAAACAATCCCGTGGAACCAAACGCCCTGGCCGATCTTATTGTCACAATCCATACCGCTCTCGCCACCTGCGGCGAAAAGACTGAAGAACAAAATGTCGCCGTACCAGCGGTTCCGATCAAAAAATCGGTAAAGCCGAGCGCCATTACCTGCCTGGAATGCGGCAAGGAACTCTCGATGCTCAAGCGACATCTCACCACGGATCATGGCATGACGCCGGCCGACTACCGGGCTCGCTGGAATCTTGGCGCGGACTATCCGATGACGGCCCCGGACTATGCCGCCCGCCGCTCGGAGTTGGCCAAGAAGATCGGCCTTGGAAAGAAAAAGACCGACGAAACGACACCGACGAAGCCGCGCCGGAAAAAGCTGTCTCTGAACTGGTAATCGTTACCGAACAGATGCCGTTTTGTGCCGCTCTCCATAAAGAGCGGCAACGAACGCTTTGAGCTGTGGATGGCGATCGTACTGGTGCACGATGGGACAGACCCGTCCGTGGACGTCTGCAATTTTGTGATCCGGCGTCAGAACGACCTTTTCCGGCGGGACATAGCCCAGCGTCCAAATATGGTCCCCGTTGGCAAAAGAGGAAATGCTGTTTAAAACCAACAACCGGTTGTGAGCAACCTGATCGACCCCCAGTCTGTTGCGCGCCGGGGCCGCCACACGGAACGCCTCGGCTTGCAGCAGCAGTAAATAGCGCATGATGCCAAGACCGCTTCCCATCACTGTCCCGACGTTGGAAATTGGCCGAGCGGCCATCTCGCGAAAGACAGCCGCGCCATAGCCTTCCCGCACCCATCGGCCGTTGAAAGGGCAACGCCCGATCGTCATCGTTTCCTCCTCGTTGAAGGCGGCGATGTCCACCCGGTGAGCGGACGCAAACGGGTCGGCCTGAAAGACAACATCGCGCGTATCGGCGATCAGAACCTGATCGTAGACACATCCCTGATCACACAATTCCCGCAGCACTCGAAAAAATGAGAAATAGCGGGCCATTTGCCGTTCGACTTGAATGAAGTGGGCATCCCAATAAAATTTGGTGATGACCTTTTGGCGTCGATAGAAAAGCGCCGTCTCCTCGTCCGGCTTGGAGACGAGGAGAATGATGTCACCGGCGTATCCATTGTCTCGCAGAGAGAGAACGAAGGGGGCAATCGTCTCCTTGTTGAAATTGGTCGCCATGCCCATGACCAGATTGCGCCCGGTCGGCGCCGGCTGCACGTCCTTCGACAAACGCGCTGTTTCGGCCTCCAGAGCCGCGAACATGAATTTTTCCGAACGCTGAAGCCCTTTGTCATGGCGTCGCAGAACTCCGTGGGCCAGTGACAGCAGCAATTGTGAAGGCTTCATCGGTCCTCCCGGATCCTGGAAAAAATCGGATAAGCCGCCGGCATCACGCGGCGCGGCGCCCGTTATAGCGCGGCAACCAGACCAATCGCCAGAGCCGAAAGGCGTCTCTCCGAATCCGGCCCGGGGATCCGGCCAAAGACGAAACAACGAGATGTCACCCCATCCCTCGTTTGAGCATCGACAAAAAAAATTGCCATACCCCGTTTGAGTGATGTTGGGCCGCAAAACGAATGGTAAGTATGTTTATGTTACAAGTTTTCGAAAAAGAATAGAAGGCGATATTAATAATACGTAATTCACAATAAATTTACATTGTAAACACATCACAAACAACGCTAGACATTTTCACTCTTGGGGATAAAACAATGAACACATTCGGCCTCATCAGCAGCATTATTGTGTCATTTATTGCAATGGAATCATCCGCAATCGCTGGAACAGCGACATTTGACTACAACGGATACACGGTTTCCAACAACACAAACGTCTATATTGACGCCACGTTGGCCGCGAACAGCACGCTTTCGACGATCGGTTGGTTTGGCTCCGGTCAGATCACTCTTTACGGATCCGGAACAAGCAGCGGCAAGACCCTTGCCGCATGGTGTATCGACGCCTTTGACGACTTGGCATCAAGCGGCGCCTACAAAGCCATCGCCTCCGGCTTTCTAAACCAGGGCACGACCGGTTCGCCGATCAGCGAAACAACGCTTGGTCAAATTGGCGCCCTCGTCAAATATGGCAATGCCAATATCAATACCGCTTATGTGTCTCCTGCCGTACAGATTGCGATCTGGGACTTGGAATACCAAGGGCTTCTCACGTCCAAGACGCCCTTTGTCTCATCGGATGCGAATGTTAATGCTGAAGTCGCGACATTGTTAAGCGACATTCAAAACAAAACGTTAGCCTCCTATTCCAATCTCGGAGAGGTGATCGCGACCAACAACCAGGGTCTGATCTTCGATCTCGCTGGCGCCTCCATATCTCCGGTTCCACTTCCGGGTGCTCTTCCGCTCTTCGGAACGGCCTTCATGGGCTTGGCCGGATTTGGCATGAGGAAACGTCGCCGCACGAAGATCGCCTGAACATTTTGGCATCCGACCTCTCAACGACAATTCGAAAGCGCCGTGAGTCATGACAAATAAAGTTTCTTCGATCACCTTGTTGCTGACATCCGTCACCGGGATGATGTTTCTCTCATCCGAGGCCTCGGCCACGACGCTCGCAACGGATATTCTGAATGATTACAACCTTGTCGTCTTCGGTTCGTTGTCAAGCACGTCCGAAGTCGATGGCAAAGCGTTTGTCGGCGGCAATGCTTCGGGCGGCAACTATCAAATCCACACGCTTGGGTCTGTCGATCAAAAACCGATTCTGGGCGGCAGCGCGATCGGTGCCCTGACCGTCGGTGGCGCTCTCACGGGAAATGTCAATGTGAATGGCGCCGGCCTGACTGTCGGCGGCAATCTGTCGACGAACAGTCTCAATCTGAACGGCGGCGGCACCGCGTCCATCGGCGGAAATGTGACGAGCGCGATCAGCAACAATAACGGTTCGATCGTTGTCGGGGGCTCGATTACATCCAGCGGCAACACCACAAGCACGAACCTCACCGTCGGCGGCAATGTGAGTGGCCAGGCCCATGTGAACAACGGCGCCCTCAACGTTGTCGGCTCGGCGTTGTCAGGCGCCAGTATTACCGTTAACGGCAATACCGCGAATTTTGGCGGCACCCTTCAGCCGGGCGCCAATGTCTCCGTCAGCAACGGGACGGCGAAAACCGGGCAATCGGTTGCGGCGCCGGTCTTGGCCACAATCCCGACAGCGACTTACCAGAGCGAGTTGACGGCCTATTCACAGCAATTGAAAAGTCTGGCCCAAAATAGCGCCTATTCGATCAATGGCAGCGTCGTTACCTTCAACGCCGCCCCAAACGCGAGTGGCGTTGCCGTGTTTGACATCACCAATGCCGCCTCATTCTTTTCGATAAGCAATGAGGAATTCAAATTCTCGCTGAATGGCGCCAAGGAAGTCATCATCAATGTCTCCGGCGCCGGGTCCAACACGCTCAATATCAATGCCAATTTCTTGAATGGCATAGCCCAGACGCTGGGAACCGACACGATCTGGAATTTCACCGATGCGCAAAACGTCACCATCGGACGTCAGTTTGGTGGTGACTTTCTCGGCGTCTACGCCAATCTAACGACCACGGCCAATGTTGAAGGAACCGTCGTCGCCAAATCGGTCGTTCAGGGGGCGGAAATCCATTATGACGGCCAGAACACCGGCCTCGTTTCGCCGGTCCCCCTGCCGGGCGCGCTCCCCTTGTTCGGCGCGGCACTGGCGGGAATGGCGGGCTTCGCCAGACGGAAGAGAAACCACGCGCGCATCGCGTGATCGTCCATTATTTATGTGCGCCGGCCCAACCGCCGCCACTCGTCGCGGCGGCGCCTTCGCCGATTTTCGCCGAACCGGACCTTCACTTTTGGAGGTCCTGTCCCAGAAACGACCGAATGTCAGCCGCCGGAATGAAATATTTCAAACTCCGCCGTATCTGCTCGTAATGATTTGTCCATTCGATCTTGCGACTGATGATTCCCATCAGACAGCCCGAGACTTCGTCGAAAACGCCCGATCCGGAATTTCCGATAGTGGGACCATCCTCGACCACAGTGGCGAAGTTCGACGGCACGCTGGCGGGCAGCGCAAACTGGGAAACAATGACCGACGACGCCGGTCTTCCCCTCTGGTCGACGACCACGACGGCCTGACCGGGAACGGCGGCCTGCTCGCAAAGCGCCAACGGCGGAAGAGCGCGCATCGATGAGGAAAGGACCGCGGGATCGATCGACAAAAGAGTCACATCGACGGTTTCGAACGTGCCGGCTTTCAGAATCTTCGCCACCAAAGGCTGCCCCGCCGCGACGACGAGCAAGGGCGAAGAACCGGCCACATGGGCCGCCGTGAGAACGAGTCCCCGCCCCAAATAGAGTCCCGCGTTGCCGCTCTGACCGGAATCGCCGGGACCCCCATGACCGATTCTGACGGCATAATGACCGAGATCGCCGCGCATACCGCTGTCGCCGCGCTGCGTCCCGAGGCAGAGCAGAAAAAGCCCCAGGGGCAGCGCCCAACGTAGCCACACGCGCATTGGCCGCCGGCTCCCCGGAGTGTGGAAAAGTCCTAACGCCACAACGGATCGATGGGCGGCTTTCCGGCACAAACCGCGGCGATGTTATCGAGCGCCCGGAAGCCCATGGCGTTGCGGGTTTCCTCGGTGGCACTGCCCATATGGGGGCACAGAAAGACGTTGGGCAATTCGGCGAACCGCAGGTCGAAATTCGGTTCGTTGCAAAAGACGTCGAGACCGGCGGCGAACAACTGCCCACTCCGCAAAGCGGCGATCAGCGCCTCTTCATCGACCAGGGGACCGCGCGCCGTATTGACGAGAACGGCCCCATGCGGCAGCAAAGCCAACGTGTCCGCGTTGATGATCGCTCGGGTTTCCGGGCTGGACGGCGCATGAAGGCTGAGGATGTCGCAGCGCGGAAGCATGGTGCGGAAATCCTGGCAATATTCGGCCCCCTGTTCCAACTCCGGCGCCAGACGGCGTCGGTTGCTATAGAGGACCGACATGCCAAACCCCCGCGCCCGCCGGGCGACAGCCTGACCGATGCGTCCCATACCGAGGATGCCCAGCGTCTTACCACTGACGGAGCGGCCAAGAAGTTCGCCCATGCCAAAGGCCTGCCGCCATCCTTGGCGCATGGTGCGCTCATATTCGGACGCGCGGCGGCTGGCCGCCAGAATCAACAGGAACGCCATGTCGGCCGTGCAATTGGTCAGGACATCGGGCGTGTTGGTGACGATGAGCCCGTTTGTCTGGGCCGTTTTCACGTCGATGTGGTCGAAACCGACGCTGCAAGTGGCGACGACCTTCAGATGTTTCGGAAACTGACCGATGACCGAGGCGTTCAGCGCCGTCTTGCCGCTGACCAGGAGTCCTTCGGCCTGTTGTTCGATAACCGCCCGCAGCGCGGCAGCACCGTCCAGATCGTGGGCCGGAATGATCGCGTCGAAATCCCGTTCAATACGCTCGGTGACCGCAATCGGCAATCTGGTCGCAACAACGATGCGTGGCTTCGTCATGACAAGGAACCCTTTCCTGCAATAGTCCGGCAGCGGCGAAGGGCTCCCTTTCGGTGAAGGAGATCGCCCAGACTGCGTCTGATAGATCGTTCATGAGGCGCAATATGACGGAGAAACCGTCGCAAGGGCAATGCTGGCATCAGCCTCGTGGCTCCCTTCCTCGCAACAGTCTTTTGCACAAAACCATCGTATGGAACGGCGAACGTCCACCCGAAACGGTTCCCGCCTTCGATCTTTCAGTCATCACGCCTCTTATGCCAACCGGCGATGAGATTGACTTAATCGTTGGTTGATGTCGGCCGCGGCCGCGCCGGTCGTCCGGCGGAAGCCTTAAGCCACCGGATGGCGGCGCTGGCGCCTGAAGGCGCTGATGCGGTCTCATCACCACACGTTGGTATTAGGCAACTGCACAAAAATATGCACGAACATATGGTCACTTTTCCTCGATTGGCACGAAGACTTCAGTCATCCGCATGGCTAGCATACAGCAACCTGTCCAAGGCGCGCGGCTCCCGTTTGTCCGCCAATGGAGATCATTTGTATGAAAATCGTCATCGCACCGGACTCGTTTAAGGAAAGTCTGACGGCGCTGGACGTGGCCACGCAAATTGAACATGGATTTCGCCAGATCTTCCCGGATGCAAGCTACGTCAAGCTTCCGGTCGCCGACGGCGGCGAAGGCACGGTGGAAGCCATGGTGGCCGCCACAAACGGCAAGACCATTCCTCTGCCGGTCACCGGTCCTTTGGGAGACAGGATCGAGGCTTTCTATGGCCTGAGCGGCGACGGCCAGACGGCCGTGATCGAGATGGCGGCCGCCAGCGGTTTGATGTTGCTGGATCCCGCCCGCCGAAATCCCCTGCTGACCACGACCTATGGTGTCGGCGAGTTGATCAGGGGCGCCCTGGATCAGGGCGCGCGACGCTTTATCATCGGTATCGGCGGGAGCGCCACCAATGATGGCGGCGCCGGCATGGTGCAAGCTCTTGGGGTCCGCCTCCAGGATCGTGACGGCCGCGATCTTGGTTTTGGCGGCGGACATCTGGAAACCCTGGCCCGGATCGACATGACGGGGCTGGACAGCAGACTCAAGGATTGCACGATTGAGGTCGCCTGCGACGTCGACAATCCCTTGACCGGACCCAAAGGGGCTTCGGCCATTTTTGGCCCGCAAAAGGGGGCGACTCCCGAGATGGTCCGCCAGCTTGATGGTCACTTGGCCCATTATGCCACGCTCATTCACGCCGAACTGGGAATAGCCGTTGCCGAACTGCCTGGCGCCGGGGCGGCTGGCGGTTTGGGGGCGGCCATGCACGCCTTTTTGAACGCCGATTTACGCCCTGGCGTTGACATTGTGATGCAAGCGGTCGGATTGGAGTCCGCCGTGGCCGACGCCGATCTCGTCATCACCGGCGAAGGTCGTATCGACGGTCAGACCATTCATGGCAAGACCCCCATCGGTGTCGCACGTATCGCCAAACGCCATGGTAAGCCGGTCGTGGGGATCGCCGGTTGCCTGAGCTCCGACGCCGCTGTCGTGCATGATTACGGCATAGACGCCATTTTCAGTGTGATTTACAAGGCTTGTACTGTCGAACAGGCCTTAGCCGAAGCCGCGAGCAATGTGCGCGTCGCCGCGCGCAATATCGCGGCTGCCATAAATTTGGGTGGCGCCATGACCGTCAAATTCCCCTAGACTTCTTCACGGCCATGCCAATTTGGATTTGGCTGAACAGACAGCCCAAGAAAACGGAACCCTCTCCTTAGATCTTCGAGATTTGGCGAATCATGGTTCACCTCGATCACTCGTTGGCCCAGGCCATTGTCGACCGATCCATGAAAATCATCGATTGCAACGTCAATGTGATGGAT
>DATNIV010000464.1:0-2087 GCA_035604255.1 Telmatospirillum sp.
AAGCCTTGGTGATGGCGGGGCTGGTGTTCTCGGGCGAGAGGCGTCTGGATAAGCCCGGAATGCCGTTGAGCGAGGAGAGCGCCATCGAGTTGCGCGGCCAGGATCACCCGTGGGTGTCGCGTGGCGGTTTGAAATTGGCAAAGGCCATCGAGACCTACTCCGTGACTCCGGCCGGGTTGACGGCCATCGACGTCGGTGCGTCGACGGGAGGCTTCACGGATGTTTTGCTGGCGCATGGTGCGGCAAAGGTCTACGCCGTCGACGTCGGGCACGGGCAACTGGCGTGGAAATTGCGCGTCGACCCGAAAGTGGTGGTGCTGGAGCGAACCAACGCCCGTCACTTGACGGCCGAGCAAATTCCAGAATTGGTCGATATGGTGGTCTGCGACGCGAGCTTTATTGGTCTGGAAGTGGTGCTGCCGGCCGCACTCGCCCTGACAAAGCCGCAAGCTTGGCTGATTGCCCTGATCAAACCGCAGTTCGAGGTCGGCAAAGGCCGTGTCGGGAAGGGCGGCGTGGTTCGCGAGCCCGAACTTCACGCCGAGGTTTGCGAGCGCATTCGCCTGTGGTTGGCTGGGCAGGCGGGGTGGACGGTGGAGGGCATCGTCGAAAGCCCGATCACCGGTCCGGACGGCAACAAGGAATTTCTGATCGTCGGTCGAAAGGGCTGACCGTTACTCCGCGGCGATCAGACTGGGGCGCCGCATGAAGAGGGCTCCCAGCAAAGCGATGGCGATCAGGATGCACGCGGCGCCGGCAATGAGAAAGGCGTGCAGATAGGTGTCGAGTTCGCTGCGGAGCAGTCCGGCGCCGAACGCCGCCGTCGCGGCGCCCATTTGGTGTCCCGCGGAAATCCAGCCGAATAATATGGGCGCGTCACGATCGCCGAATTCCCTGGTGGCCAAGCGGACGGTCGGCGGGACGGTGGCGATCCAGTCCAACCCGTAAAATATGGCGAAGAGCGACAATTCGAAGAAACTGAAATCCGAAAAGGGGAGGAACAACAGAGAAATCCCCCTGAGGCCGTAATACCAAGCCAGCAAAATCCGATTGTCATAACGATCGGAGAGCCATCCCGAAACGGTCGTGCCGACCAGATCGAGGAGTCCCATGGCGGCGAGCAGGCCCGCCGCTCTGACTTCCGGCAAGCCATGATCGAGGCAAAGAGCGATCAGATGCGTGCCGATCAAGCCATTGGTCGACAGGCCGCAGACAAAGAAACTGCTCCATAACAGCCAGAATACGGGCTTCCTGACGCCACGGCCGAGGGCCGAAAAAGCGTTGGTCAGCGGATTTCCGATGCCGGGCGTGTCGGCATCTCTGTCGTCTGCGCCGTAAGCCGAGAGCCCAAGATCGGCCGGCCGTTCGGGGACGAGCAGGAAGACGATGGGGATGACCAAGGCGACGGCGATGGCGACAAGCAGACTGGCCGTACGCCATCCTGTCGTTTCGACCATGTTGGCCAAAATGGGCAGGAAAACCAATTGGCCGGTCGCCGTGCTGGCGGTGAGCAGGCCCATGGCCAAACCGCGGCGTTTCTTAAACCAACGGTTCACGATGGTTGCACCGAGGACGAGGGCGACGGTCCCAGTTCCCAACCCGGTCAACACGCCCCAGGTCAGAACCATCTGCCAAGGTGTGCGCACCAATGTCGTCGTGGCGACCGCCAGGGAAAGCATGACCAGTGCGGCCAACAGGGTTCGGCGGATGCCGAAGCGCTGCATGACGGCAGCGGCGAAGGGACCTGTCAATCCATAGAGAGCGATGCCGACGGAAATGGCGAAGGAAATCGTCGCTCGATCCCAGCCCAGATCCGCCATCAGTGGGACCAGAAGAACGCCGGGCATGCTGCGCACACCGGCGGCCGTCAGGAGGGCGACGAAAATGGCGGCCGCGACGATCCAGGCGTAGTGGAAGCGCTGTCCTGTCCAGCGGGCCAATCTGTGCATCGGAAACCCTCGCCCTTGACCCTGTCAATGAGTGCATATACACATATTCATTCCGGCGAGAGGCGTCAACCCTCCCTGGATTATGCCTTTTCGCCATAGTGATGACAGGTGCGGGAATGCCGGATCACGCGACGGTCA
>DATNIV010000465.1:0-5076 GCA_035604255.1 Telmatospirillum sp.
CATGCCTCGCGGGCCGCCATTTTGCCGGTGGTCTCCTATCTGGGGCCGGCGACGGCGGGGATCATCACCGGATCGATCATCGTCGAGCAGGTCTTTTCGATACCCGGAATTGGCCGTTACTTCGTCGACGCTGCGCTCAACCGCGACTACACGCTGGTTTCCGGAGTGGTGATCTTCTACGGCTGCATCATCGTGCTGTTCAATCTGATCGTCGACGTTCTGTATGGGGTTCTTGACCCAAGGATCACCAGACGATGACGCGCGATACCAGTTGGCGGCGCCTGGCGCGCAATCCGATGGCGATGGGTGGCGTGGTCGTTCTGACGCTGATCGTTCTGTTGGCGCTGTTCGGGTCTGGTCTTTCCGTCCATGCGATCGATGACGTGTTTTGGGACCGTATCAGCGCGCCTCCCGACGTCGAGGCTGGCTTCTATTTCGGCACCGATGCCAATGGCCGGGATCTCTTCGTGCGAACGGTGCTTGGCGCGCGCGTTTCTCTGCTGGTCGGGTTGGCGGCGTCTCTGATCAGTCTGGTGATCGGCGTCGCCTATGGCGCGGTGGCCGGGTTTTGGGGCGGTCATGTCGACAGCGTGATGATGCGCATTGTCGATATTCTGTATTCGTTGCCCTTCGTCTTCTTCGTCATTTTGTTGACGGTTTATGTGGGGCGCAGTCTGTCGACCATTTTCATCACCATCGGCGCGGTGATCTGGCTGGATATGGCGCGCATCGTGCGCGGCCAGACGCTGGCGTTGAAACAACGGGAGTTCGTCGAGGCGGCGCGCGCTTTCGGCGCAACCAATCGTCGCATCCTTGTGAGCCACATCATTCCCAACCTGCTGGGTCCGGTCATTATCAGCATGTTGCTGGTGATTCCAGACGCCATCCTGACCGAATCCTTCCTGTCCTTTCTCGGCCTCGGCGTGCAGGAGCCGAACACCAGTTGGGGGGTGTTGATCGGCGAAGGCGCGCAAAGCATGACGGAGGCGCCCTGGATGTTGCTGTTTCCCGGCGCTTTTCTGGCGGTCACCCTGCTGGCCTTCAATTTCTTCGGCGACGGGTTGCGCGACGCTTTGGATCCGAAGGAGTAAGGGCGTGGCGCATTCGGACGGCATCGGGACTCGCAGGGACAATTCGCTCGGTGGCGCCGGCCTCCGTGCCGGCGTTGCCGGCAATGCCGGCAGGGACGCTAGCGTCCCTGAAGGTGCGACAGGTCGACAATTGCTCGACGTCTCCAACCTCTCGACCCGCTTTCAGACGCCGCATGGCGTGGTGACCGCCGTGGACGGGGTTTCCTTTTCGCTCGCGGCCGGGGGGAGTCTGGGCATCGTCGGCGAGTCGGGCAGCGGCAAAAGTCAGACCTTGTTTTCCATCATGGGACTCTTGCCGTTCAATGCCGAGATCCAGGGCTCGGTTCGGTTTGAGGGGCGGGAATTGATCGACTTGGCGCCAGTCGCCTTGAACAAATTGCGTGGCGAGCGGCTGGCGATGGTGTTTCAGGACCCGATGACGGCGCTCAATCCCTATTTGACCGTCGAACGGCAATTGTCCGAAGTGCTGCAATATCATCGAGGGCTTTCCCGCCGCCAGGCGCGGGCCGAAGCCTTGCTGGCATTGCAACGCGTTCATATGCCGGAATCGGCGCGCCAACTCGATCGCTATCCCCACCAATTGTCAGGGGGCATGCGTCAGCGCGTCGTCATCGCCATGGCGATGATCGGCTCACCGGCCTTGTTGTTGGCCGATGAACCGACGACGGCGCTCGATGTGACCATACAGGCCGATATTCTCGATCTGCTGGCCGAACAGCGCGAGGCCGGGACGGCGATCGTTCTGGTGACCCACGATCTCGGCGTCGTGGCGCGGCTTTGCGACCGGGTGATGGTGATGTATGCCGGGCGGGTGGTCGAGGAGGGATGGACGCGAGAGGTTTTCAGTCATCCGCGGGATCCCTATACGGTTGGGTTGCTGGCGGCCATTCCGCGTCTGGATGACGACCTTTGCAACCCCAGAAAGCCGATCGACGGACAGCCGCCGGATCTGCTGGCGTTGCCCGAGGGCTGCGCCTTCGCGCCCCGTTGTTTTTGCGTGAGGGAGATCTGCCGCAGAAAGAGTCCGAAACTCTTGGAGCATGACCGAGATGGTGCGGTGGCCTGTTATCGGGAAAATCCCGAGGCGTTGCCATCATGACGCTCCTTCAGGTCGAAGACCTCTCGGTTGATTTTCCGGTGACGGGGTCGCTGTGGGGGGCTAAATCTTTTGTTCGCGCGGTGCGGAACGTGAGCTTTGACTTGGTCTCCGGCGAGACATTGGGGATCGTCGGCGAATCCGGATGCGGCAAATCGACCCTGGGACGTGCCGTCCTCGCTTTGGTGTCGCCGTCTTCCGGTCGCGTCCTCTGGAATGGCATGGATCTTGGAGAGCTTCGGTATCGGGACCGTCGTCTGCTGCGGCGCGAGATGACCATCGTCTTTCAAGATCCCCTGGCATCGCTCGATCCCCGGATGACCGTCGGGGCGCTGGTCGGGGAACCCCTCGATATTTTCGAGCCGGATGTGCCGAAACAGGAACGATATCGGCGAATCGCGGTCATCCTGGAGCGCGTCGGCCTACCCGCCGACGCCATCGACCGTTATCCGCATCAGTTCTCGGGCGGCCAATGTCAGCGCATCGGCATCGCCCGCGCCCTTGTGTCGAAGCCGAAGATGATCGTTTGCGATGAAGCGGTTTCGGCGCTCGATGTTTCGGTTCAGGCGCAAATCATCGCCTTGTTGGGCGACGTGCGTCGGGAGATGGGGATCTCCCTGCTGTTCATTTCGCACAATCTGGCAGTGGTGCGTCAGATCAGCGATCGCATCATGGTGCTTTATCTGGGCCGCGTGATGGAAATCGCCGATCGCGATTCGCTATATGAGAGGCCGCGTCATCCCTATACCCAAGCCTTGTTGTCGGCGGTCCCCATTCCCGATCCGGATCTCGAACGGCGGCGCGGGCGGGTCCGTTTGACCGGGGAGCTTCCCTCGGCCCTCCATCCGCCGACGGGGTGCGTCTTTCATACGCGCTGTTCCCACGCGCAAGATCGGTGTCGGCTTGAGGAGCCGCCGCTCGACTCAGCCGACAGCCGGCATGGCGTCGCCTGCCATCGCTGGAAGGAGATTGGTGCTATCGGCTCCGTTTAACGAATGGGAATTCACCACAGAGGCGCGGGGAACGCAGAGAAATGACTGGAATTTTTCTTGCCTATCCGGTTTTGGCGCGTCGCCTATCCAAAGCCCGGCCTTCGGTCCCTGCAGTTCAATGCGCCCGCGCGCCATCACCCGCCCCACGGCTCCCACGTCTGCTAAGCGCTTTCTCCGCCAACTCTGTCTTGCCGCGCGGAAAGTCACGCCAGTATGACCAACGCGCTCGACACCAGTAGTATCTTCGTCGTCATTCTGCGGAAGTTTGAGCCGCGTGCCTATCAGCGGCGTTGAAATGCAGCCCCGGACCCGACGTCAGCCGTTCGACCAACCATCGAGCACCGGGGCCTAACCGATCGGCGGTGAGATAGGCGCATCCCATTACAAGACGAGCGACACGAGGGTCGAAGTCTGCCGGTCGGATGACCTTCAATCGTCCCCGCTCGATGTCATCTTCAACCATATGGAAGGGCATGTTGCCCCAGCCGAGGCCGGCCAGCAGCATCGACTGCTTGGCACTAAGGTCTGCCAAGCGCCAGGTTCGCGCGGAAAGGACGCCATAGTCCCGCCCCGCCGTCAGGGCGGAGCGATCGGTCAGCACGAGTTGCACGTGCTGCTGCAGGACATGCGTCTCGATCGTTCCTTCGATCGCCGCGAGTGGGTGATCGGGAGCGACGACTGGAACGAGGTCGATGGTCAGTAGCGGAAAGCTCTTGAAGGCGGCCAAATCACTGAAGATGAGTGGGAGGAGGCCGATCACGCAAGTTCCGTCGAGCACCAGTTCCGCTGCCGCACCGAGCGGCTGTACGTAGACGCGCGGTTGGACGGTTGGAAACGTCATCGTAAAGGCCCGGAGCGCTTCGACGATCGGGGGCGCGGGGAACATCGAGTCCATCATGATCGTCAACTCGGCTTCCAGCCCGCTCGCCAGACTTCGCGCGGACTGCTGAAAAGCATCCGACTCGTCGGCAATGCGTCGCGCACGCCAAAGGAGCGTGCGGCCCGCCTCGGTCAGCGTCGGACGGTATGCGACGCGGTCGAACAGCGGCAATCCGATTTGGGCTTCGAGCTTCTGTATCGCGTAGGTCACGGCCGACCGTGCGCGCGCTGGAATGGCGGGCGAGACGGCGGTGGAGGAGTTCGGCGAAGTGGTTGCATTGGCTGCGGCTGCTTGAGTCAGCGTTTGATCTAGGAGAAACGGTTATGAAAATTGGGTTCTTCGGCGCTGGTCGCATGGCTACGACCATCGGTCGTCATTTGATGGGTGCGGGCCACGAGGTCATCCTGTCCAGTTCGCGGAGGCCGGAGGCGTTGGCGGGGCTCGTCGCCGATCTGGGGCCGGCCGCCAGCGCAGGATCCAGGCAGGAAGCTGCGGAATGCGATGTGGTGATCCTCGCCACGAATTGGGCGGATGCGCCGGAGGCGCTTAAGGGAATCGACTGGGGCGGCCGCATACTCGTCGACGGGACGAACGCTCACATGGGCGAGAAACCGGACCCCAGCGCCGCCGGCGTAGCGAGATCGGTTGCCGCGTTGGAGGGCCGCACGTCGAGCGAGATCGTCGCCGCAATGGCGCCCGGGGCTAGGCTGGTGAAGTCGATCAGCAATATGCCGATGGCTTGGATACAGGATTTCTCGCCACAGAAGCCGAAGACCATACTGTTCGTGTCAGGAGACGATCGCGATGCCAAGGCGCTTGTGGTCGAACTTATCGATTCGACTGGCTTGGTCGCGCTCGACCTCGGCTCTCTGGCGGACGGCGGCGCGATGCAACAGCTCGGCGGCCCTCTATCCGCTGTGGAACTACGCTTCGTCCGCCGGATGGTTCGCTAAGCCAAATTTGAGCCGCGTGTATTGTGAGTCCGCGAATTAGTCGCCCGTTCAGAAGGAATAACCT
>DATNIV010000466.1:0-6924 GCA_035604255.1 Telmatospirillum sp.
CGCGCCGGAGATGACATCCCAAACCTGCACGTCACTGACATTCTCATTTTGCGCCTGCAAGCTCAGTCGTCATAATATACAACCTGTGGCAGAGTAGACTAAGCCGAGGGGGCTTCCTTGGAAGTGCTATTACTGCCCAGTGTTGGGGCGCTGGCCGCTAATCTTCGGAACAGGCCATCGCCCGTGGAATGGGCTATTATTGCTCGCTATTCCACCGCGAGTCTAGAGTTCAACTTAGCAATGACCGGGCACCGTCAGGCGAGTGTTTCGCCATGACGATTTACAACCTTTAGTTGAAAGACTGTTTTGACGCTGGCGGCAACGCCTACCGGCAAGGCGTTCCATGCGAGCGCAATCCGTGGGGCGCTCATTCCCTGGATCGGTTCGTTGCCTGGGATGCCGGGTGGCGGGCCGAGGCCGTACTTCGTGGCGCTCGCCGAACACCCGTTCCCGGGACGGGAGGGACCGGCAATGGCTAGGCGGCGCGATGATGGGTCTTTTCAGCGGATCTTGCCGTTGGAGAGCGGAACCGAAAAAGCGGAAAAGTCGGGCTACGCGTTGGGCGTGCGGGGATTGATTTCCCCTTGCCCCTACGCGTCTTGCCGTCCGTTATTGCAAGCGGCATGGAAGCGGGGATATCGGAACGGTTTGACGGTGCATGCGCGGCGGTTGTCGCAGGATAAGGGTGCAAGGTGCCGGGCTTAGCCCAGCACCGTCAGCACAATCACACATCACTGAATGGGTTGTCCTCCGGTCTTGAACAGGGGGCGTTTTGGCACGCCTTCGTTTTGGAGGCCAATACCGGCAGAACGCGAAGCGATGTTCAGGCGTGGCTTGCTCGGGACGCAGATCGTCAACGTCTTGAGGATGACACGAAGCGCTTTGCGGAAATCCTTGAACAACAAGGTATTCCAGCCCGAACCGATCAACGCCTTGTCGCGGTCGGCTTAATCACCGGCCAACGCCAGGAATTGGAAGGCTGGCGGAACACCAATGTCTTGCCGGTTCCGTCGTCCCGCAATCGAGCGGCGATGCTCCGCGAGTTAGAATTCTTCATGCGCAATCACCCGAAAGGCCAGTGGTTGCGCTATGCCGTGGTGACCTTCGGTGAACGCGTCGAGCTGTTCGGCGAATTGCGCGACCGAGTCCGCGCGGCGCATCGGCGGATCAGCAAATGGGCGAGCTGGGCAAAGGCGGAGTTCGGCGTTCATGTGGTCGACCGGCATGGCGAACTGACCGTCGACGAGCGGTTATCGATTTACCCGCATTCGAACGTCCTCTATTACCTGGAACGGCCCTTGTCGAAACAACGCTGGACTGAATTTCTCTGGCGATCCGGGCAGAAGTTCGGAGCCCGCTGGCAGGATAACGGCCGGGTCCGCAACGCCAATGAAATCGTCAAATATTTCTTCAAGGGCGACGACCTGGCGCCCATGGCGGATCTGGCCTGCGCGGTGCCGGACTGGGCGGATAGCGCCTTCGATCCGTCTGAGCTGGCCCATATGGTTGCTATCAAACTTGCCGCCAAGGCCAACAAGGGGCGGTCGGATCGCTTGCCGGCCGAGGCGTTTTTCGGCAAGGCGCTGCAATTGGTCCTCGATGTCGCCGGCGATTTGCGCCGCCATGCGACCGAGGGAGCGCCGCATCCCTTGGTTTGGCTCTTTCATGAGATGTTCGGCTTGCGGGTGGCGACGCCGATGGGCGAGTTGCGGCAGTTCCGCGCCGGCTTGCGGGTCGGCAAGGAACGGGTGGTCGGCGTCTTCTCGCCGGAAACCGGCTACGGGCTTCGCAAGGTGCGGAAACAGACGCGCGAGCGGACGGACGACGGCATCGACGTGTTGCTGCCGGAAAACGAAGTCCTGGCCTTCACCCTGCCGCAACCGCGCTTTTCGCCCTTCGCCGAGCCGGTGCTGTTGGTGCGGAATTTTACCGATCGCCCAAGGACGCTTCTCGGTGCCCAGGCGCTCAACCGCATGGTGGCGACCGGAGCCAAAGCGAAGGAATGGTGGGATAAGGCCGGCGCTCCCGATCCGAAAATATTGGTAGCCGAAGTGAACGCGGCGCGAGCGCAAACGGTCGAGGACGCGTATTCCTGCGGCGAAGCCGCCGAAGGCGGCGTTTACCGTTCACACTATTAGTAAGCGTCGACGCTCCCCCACATTGTCTGCCGCTGGCAATGTGTACAAAGTCTGGTTCGCGCGCACAGGGCGCGGCCAGACGCGGGGTGTTGCATGGGTGGCGGATTTGCGAAGGGATGCGGCCTATGCGGCGGCTGGTTTCAGTCCCGGCGCATAGAGGGTTTTCCAGTTCCACGGAAGCAATTCGGCGAGCCGGTTGATCGGGTGTCCTGCGACCATGCGCTCCAGGATATCCTTGAGATAGGCATAGGGTTCGACGCCGTTGAGGCGACAGCTTTCGATCAACGTCGCGACGGTGGCCCAACTCCGTCCACCACCGTCACTTCCGGCGAAAAGCGCGTTCTTTTTCGTCAGCTTGATCGGCCGGATGGTACGCTCGACGGTATTGGTATCCATCTCGACGCGGCCATCGTCGAGAAAGACGCTGAGCCCGTCCCAATGACCGAGGCCGTAGCGGATCGCCTCGGCCAACTTGCTTTTGCCGGAGACCTCGGCGAGACGGGCCATGAACCAACCATGGAGTTCGTCGACCAGCGGCTTGGATCTGGCCTGGCGAACGGTGCGACGGTCGTCGGCGGTCTTGCCGCGGATTTCCTCTTCGATGGCATAGAGGGCGGCGATTCGGCACAGAGCCTCGGTGGCGATCGGCATGTCGAGCAGTCTGTCGGCAGGCGTCAGCGATTTCTTCTTCGGCGGCCGCTTGCCTTGCTTTTCTTCGACCATCGCTTGCAGCTGTTTGTGGATTTCGAAGAATCGTCGTCGCAGATGCGCCCAACATTGAGCGATGGTCACCTCACCGTCGGGCCGCTCCTTCGCCAAAGTGAAGAAGGAGGAATAGCCGTCGCACTGGAGTACGCCCTTGAAGCCGGCCAGGTGGTCGATCGGGTGCTTGCCCTTGCGGTCCTCGCTGTAGAGATAGGCCACTGCCGGCGGCAGTGCTCCCTGCCATGGTCGGTCATCGAGGGCGTAGGCCCACAAGCGGCCGGTCTTGGTCCGACCGCGACCCGGATCGAGAACCGGCACCGTGGTATCGTCGGCGAAGATCTTCGTCGCGGCGATCACATGATCGAGCACCAACTGCTGCAGCGGGGACAGCCACCAGCAGGTGCGGCCGACCCAGTTGGCGAGGGTGGCGCGGTCGAGCTTGATGCCCTGGCGGGCGAAGATCTGGCACTGGCGATAGAGCGGCAAGCGAGTCGCGCCGGGGAATCTCACCCCGACGCGCTCCCAGAACCGTACGTGACACTCTCGCGTCATACGGCTCCCAGCGTTCGGCCGTTGCCATACAGAAGCGGCCAGTGTGCAAATAGGGTCGGCGATGACCGAACCACATTTGCCAGCCATGTTCGTGCACCCTTCGGCTGCTGCCGCAGGCGTTTGAACTTGCGTTGTGCCCACCGGACAATGTGCGCATCGATCCGCCGGAGCGTTTCGTATAGCGCTGACTTGTAGAACTGACCGTAGTAATTGATCCAGCCTCGGATATAAGGATTGAACATCCTGGCGAGATCATCGAGCGACTTGTCGCTGCGGGTTTGGAATGACCACCCCCGCACCGTCCGACGGATGGCCTTGAGGGCTTTCGGGCTCGCTGCCGGCAGGAATGACACGCCGAACTTCTCGCCCCGCCATTTCGCCAATCTCGGCCGGAATGTGTAGCCGAGGAAGTCGAACTGCTGTTTCGGATAGTCGGCCGGCCGGTTTGTGTCCTTGCAGTAGACGATTTTCGTCTTTTCTGGATGGAGCATCAAACCGCACTCGGCAAACCGCCGTTCCAGTGCATTATGCAGCGCCTCGGCGTCGCGCTCGGTGCGGCAATGGCAGATGATGTCATCGGCATACCGCTCGAACGGGACGTCGGAGAATTCCTTTTTGAGCCAAATGTCGAACACGTAGTGGAGGAACAGGTTGGCCAGCAGGGGTGACACGACGCCTCCCTGCGGGGTGCCCTTGTCCCTCTGGACAAGGCTGCCGTCTAGCAACATCGCAGGCGCTTTCAGCCAACGGTCGATGTAGAGCAGAACCCAGGGACATTTGGTATGCTTGCGCACCGCCCTGAGCAGCAGCTCATGATCAATGTTATCGAAAAAGCCTTTGATATCAAGATCAACAACCCAATCGTAGCGCCAGCAACGTTGGCGGGCGACACGCAGGGCATCGATCGCCGAGCGACCGGGCCGATAACCGTAACTATCCTGGTGGAACTTTGGCTCCAATAGGGGTTCCAGGTATCGGCGGACCACCTCCTGGGCAACGCGATCTGCAACCGTAGGTATACCTAGCGATCGCGTCCCGCCATTGTCCTTCGGAATGTCCACCCGACGCACGGGCGGCGGCATGTAACTGCCCGAGGACAGTCGGTTCCAAAGCTTATAGAGGTTGCCGGCAAGCCGGTCCTCGAAGTCCTGGATCGACTGTCCGTCTACCCCGGCCGCTCCCTGGTTGGCCTTCACACGCTTGAAGGCGTCCCAGACTTCCCGCTTCGGGATGTCGAACGGCTTTGTCTTGATCATGCGGCTCCTCCCGTCACCGGTTGGCCGCCTGCCAAAACGGAACACCACAGCCCCTTCGGTCCAGTCCCATTACAGGACCTTCATCCCTACTACGGGCTGTTCTGTCCCTGTGCCCCGCTTCGGTACTCTGGACCTCGAGGGGGTTACCCTCTTGGCCTTCTCCCTTGGCATCGGGGCGACAGGTTCCCACGTTCCGTGTGGAAGCCTGATCCAGGTTCACGCCGCCTTCAAGCCGGATGCCGCCGAGGCCGGACTTCAGGTCACCGCCCAGACTTATCCCAGAGTGACAACCACCTCCGGTTTTGACATCGGTCATACGATTTCGGCCTTTCATCAACGGTTCGCTTTCGCTCGTCTCTCTGGATCTCACCTGACGGGATCTTGTCCCGCCTTTTCCGCGTCGCTCACCACCATCGCTCTTTACGACAGCAGCACGCGGTGGTTTGCGGCCGACTCCTGATCGTTGGCCGCGAGGGGCCTTCCCTCATCTTTCACACAGCTTCACACCTCCATCGTTCTTGGTGTGTTCGTGGCACACGGTGGTCGCCGTATTTGCTGACCAGCACATGCGCGAGCAGCGCCTCGGTGGCCATGCCGCCGGTGATCGGCCTCTCCGGCGCTGGCGCCTGGACCGGGGCGCATTCGCAGCAGCGGCAGCCATACCGGGGCCGGTGGATGACCCTGACCTTCAACTGGGCCGGAACATGATCGAGTTGCTTGGTGACGTCTTCGCCGATGAGATGCATTTCGGCGCCGCAATCAGGACAGTTTTTGTCTTCCGGCTCGATCGTCACATGGTCCTGGGGCAGATGCTCCGGCAAGGCTCCGCGATTGTTGTTGCGGGGTGGGCGGGGCTTGCGCTCGCCTTCCGGCTTCTTTTTTTCCTGCTCCTCCTCGGCGGCCTCGGCCATGCCGATGGACTGTTCCATGTCCTCGATGCCGAGTTGCAATTGATCAGGGTCTAATCGCTCGGATTTAGGGCCGTAGAGGGCGCGGTTCTGTTGGGCCACGAGGGCGCGCAGCTTGTCGAGTTCCGCAATGCAGAAATCGCGCTCGGCACGCAAGGAGGCGCGTTCGGAAGACAACTCATCGTTTTCATGTAAAATAGTATTGAGCAAAGACAGAAGCTCATCTTTGCTCAAAGATGATATGTTAACGTCGATAGGCATGCGCATATCATATAAATATGCATCGGTATTTCAAGTAAAAAGGCATTAACAAGCACGCATTGGTGGTTTTATTTTTACAGGTGCGACACGTGACCAATCGAGTCCTTCCAAAAGCATCGCCAGTTGAGCGGAACTCAGGACCATGACGCCGCTTCGCACCGATGGCCAGAAAAAGCAATGTTTTTCCAGCCGCTTTTGGTGGAGCCATAAACCCGTGCCGTCCCAGGCCAAAATCTTGATTTTGTCTCCCCGCTTGGCTCTGAAGATAAACAAATCGCCGTTGTAGGGGGAGCAACCCTGCGCCTGTTGAACCAGCATGGCCAACGAGTCCATGCCGCGGCGGAAATCGACCGGTGTCGTTGCCACCACGATCCTCACCCCGGACGGAACGGCGATCATGCGAGCGCCTTCACCACGCCGAGAACGCGCCGCAGCGCCACCTCGTCGGCCGACGCCGGCACGCGAACCGTCATGATGCCAATCACCACTTCGATCACTGTCGATCCCGCCGAGCCGCCGGCTGTCGCGCCCACCGGATCGGCCATCATCACAGCCACCGCATCGTCAGTGTGCTCGGGCACCACCGGCACGAAATCGATCCGCTCCGACTGGTCGAATGCGCCCTCGCGGAATTGGCGCCGCCATTGGAACAATTGATTCTTATTGATCCCGTATCGGCGGGCTACTGCCGAGATAGACGTCGTCGTCGAGAAACTTTCCGCGATGATCGCCAGCTTCTCCTCATCGCTCCAGTCGCGTCGGTGCCGGACGCCCGTGATCACCTCGACACAACCAAACCCGTCGGCGCTCGCGTTACCATCATCCCTGACATGATGGCCGATATGATCGTTGATATGATGGCTGGTGACTCGCATCCGTTGGCATCCTCTTTCGTCGGGGATGCCATTCTCGGCCTACGCGCGAGTTAAACGGAAGATGGTGGCGGGGTGACGCTTACGAATAACCGTCTCAAGAAGCTGCTGGCCGAAGCGATGCTGGACAATGCGATGCTGAAGGATGTGACGTCAAAAAAATGGTGACGCCCGCAGCTTGGCGGTTGGCCGTTGCTCATCTTCGCACGGGTTATGGGGTGAGCGAGCGGCG
>DATNIV010000467.1:0-4402 GCA_035604255.1 Telmatospirillum sp.
TTGCTCGGGCATAATAACCCACCAGTCACCCCAATTCATTGAATGTGGGGTGTTATTATTGTGAGCGTCAGTGTATGTCGGGCCGCGTTATCCTTTCTGTACTGTGCTTACGCGGTGAGAAACACAAAGCTTGTCGATCGAATCCCAATCCAACTCCACGCCTAAGCCGGGGCCTTGCGGAACGCGGGCATTGCCCTCGGCGTCGATGGGCAGAGCTCCCAGCATCGGGAATTGAAACGGCTCTTCGGGAACGAACAGTTCGAAATACTCGCAATTGCGAATGGCGCAGGAGGCGTGGAGATTGGCCACATCCATATAGGCCATGGTGGTGGTGTGGATTTCGCAGTTGAGGCCGAAAGCTTCCGCCAGATGCGCGATCTTCATGGTCCCCGTAATGCCGGCTTTCCAGGAGACGTCGGCGCGTACGATGTCGGCCGCCCGGCGGGCGATGGCCTGGGCGACACCCCAATGACCGCCGCGGGTGGTTTCGGTTGCCGCCACGGCAATGTCCAAGGATTGGCAGAGCGCTTCATATTTGTAGAGTTCAAAGTCGCGGAAAGGCTCTTCGAACCATTCGTAGTTCAGATCTTCCAGATCCCGTCCGACCCGGATCGCCTGATCAAGGGTATATTCGCCGACCGGATCGGAGAAGAGCAGCATGTCCGGACCCGTCGCCTCGCGCACGGCGCGGTGGACCTCCATGTCGCGCCGCCAGGGGCCTGGCCCGTGTACTTTGTAGCCGGGAATACCACGCGCCTTGTAGGCCAGCGCTTCCGTCACGTAATCGTCGACCGTTTCATGGAACAAGCCACTGGCATAAGAGGGCAGGTGGTCGCGATAGGCCCCGAGATAGCGATAAAGCGGTAGATTGGCGGCTCGGGCCGCCAAATCCCACAGAGCCACATCGACAGGGCCGGGCAGATAGACCGGGAAGAACGTCAGATGCCGGTCCAAGGTCCACAGATCGTGCCAGATCCGTTCCCGGTCCGTGACATTTCTCCCCAAAATGACGGGCGCGATATTCTCGTGCAGATAGGCCTCCGTAATCTTGCCGGAACGGGCCGCCAGGGCCGAAGCGTGACCGGTGAGACCGCTATCGGTGTTCAAGCGCAACACGACGACGTCCCAAGGCATATTTTTCCCGGCACGGCTTTCGGGAAACAGCGACAAATCGCGCCGGCAGTGCCACGTCTCGACTTCGGTGATTTTCGTGCCGATCATTTCTTCATTGCTCCGGTCCATCCCAAACCTGTCAGACAGGTATGGGATGGTGCTGCAATTGCTTCCCCATGGCAAGCCTTTTCGGAGGGTATTTGTCTCCCCGTGCCATGACGATGCGATGCCTTCGTCTCCAGCTTCGGCAGGCCTGAGCGGTATAGAGGTTTTGACAGGTCGAGCGAGGTTGAATTCTCGTCATTGCGGGCCTTCAGGCGACGCAATCCAGGACAGCGGCCGGTCTGGATTGCTTCGCCTGAAGGCTCGCAATGACGCCGTTATCTCCTCATCTGTTCCGCCCGAAACACGATGCCGGCGGCGAGAGTGTGAAAAATACGGGCTGGCGCCGCATGGATGCGGGAGCGCGCGCGGGAAGGGTTCGGCGATCGCTTCAGATCACCGAGAGCCGGTATCCGGTGCCTTGTTCATCATCTTATCGATTTCGTCGGACCATGGGCTGGTCAGGCTGATAAGGCGGGCGTAGTCGTCAGGCGGGAGGGCGCGGCTGAAATAGAATCCCTGGCATTCGTCGCACGCCAGTCCGCGCATGAAGTCCAGTTGTTCGACCGTTTCGATGCCCTCCACATTGACCGTGGCGCCGATTCCATGGCCGAGATCGACGATGGCGCGGACAATGGCGTTATTGCTTGGGTGAAGGGTGCTATCGGTGACGAAACTACGGTCGATTTTCAGCTTGTCGACGGGGAAATGCCGGAGATAGTTGAGGGAGGAATAGCCGGTGCCGAAATCGTCGATGGCGATGCTCAATCCCATTTTGCGCATCTCGTGTAAGACCTGCACCGAATATTCGAAATTGGTCATGGCGATGGTTTCGGTGATCTCAAGTTGCAGTTGGGCGGGATCGGCACCGGTCTGCTCAATGGTCTCCCGGATGGTGTCCAAGAGATCGGGGTGCCGGAACTGCGCCGGCGACAGATTGACGGAAACTTGCAAGGAGGGCAGTCCCGCTTTCTTCCAAGCTTGAATTTGCAGGCAGGCGCTTTGCAACACCCAGCGCCCAAGCCGGAAGATCAATTCGCTGCGTTCGGCGATCGGGATGAACGCCGCGGGAGGGATCTGTCCGCGTTCAGGGTGGAACCAGCGGATGAGAGCTTCGGCGCCGATGATTCGGCCTTTGTCGAGGTCGACCAGCGGTTGATAGAACAAGGTTAATTGATCGGAGGTCAGCGCGTGGCGCAAATCGCGCTCAATCGCTTTCCGATTTTGCACTTCATGGTCCATTTCGGCGACATAGAAGTGATAGCGTCCGCGTCCCTCGTTCTTCGAGCGATAAAGGGCAAGGTCGGCATTTTTCAGCAGTTCTTGCGCCTTGCCTCCATCATCGGGGAAAATCGTGATACCGATGCTAATGCCGCTGATCACTTCGTTGTCATCAAGGCTGAAGGGCTCGGCGATGCTGCGAATGATGGTTTCCGCCACTGTGCTGGCCCCATCGGCATCGGCGATATGGGTCAGGAGGATGGCGAATTCGTCGCCGCCCAGGCGCGCGACCGTGTCGGTTTCGCGGACGCATTGTCCCAGTCGGTTTGCCACGGCGCGCAACAGCAGATCTCCGACGTGATGTCCAAGCGTGTCGTTCACTTCCTTGAATTTATCAAGGTCGAGGAGCAACAAGGCCATCATGCAACCACTTCGCCGCGCTTGCGCCAAAGCGTCGGTGATGCGTTCCTGAAACAGCATCCGATTGGGGAGCGTGGTCAAGCTGTCGTGATGGGCGAGATGATGAATGCGTGCCGCGGTCGTTTTGCGTTCGGTGATGTCACGGCCGATCACCACCAGGCCTTTCCGGCTTCCGTCGCTATTGAACAGCGGCAGTTTCAGCATATCGAAGGTCAGGTCTCCGCCGTCCGGCAAAGCGATCACTTGTTCGAACCCGATCGACCGCTTTTCGCGCCAGGCCCGTTCATCGGTTTCGCCACAGGTCTTCAGAAAGCTCTGATAAAAGGGTGACCGGCTGCCAAGTTCCTGAGCGGTGCGGTTGGCATAGTCCCGAGCGTCAAGGTGGAACAGGTCAAGATAGAAACGATTGGCGACCAAACCCCGATTGTTTCCATCCTTGAAGCAGACGATATCGGGCAAGGCATCGATCAGCGTGGTCAGCCATTCCTTTTGCAGACGCAATTCTTCCGTTGTGCCCGCCGTCTTGCCGATCTGGGCAATTTCTGCCAGTTCTTCCAGGGAGAGGGAATCATCCAACTCCGATCCGCCTTTCCCAGCGTCCGTTAAAGAGCCTCGTTCACCGCCACCATGGAGGGTCTGAAGACGTATATCGGAATTCATCTGTGACACTTTAATGATGTTGATGCCCCGATGCCAGCGATCTGTGTCGATTGTCACAAAAAGATGGGGCGTGAAACGGCATTTCATGCCATGCATTCTTTCCGCTGCGGGGAGGAAGGCCTTCCTGTATGATCACATTCGATTAGGCGCGCCAAAGAGGCGATGCATGTGTCCGAGGGGAGCGTTTTCCGGAAATGGTCAGTCACCACGCGGCTCTGATATACACCATGGTTCTTGTCTCTGCGGCGGATCGGGACATGTCCGACGCAGAACTACGGGCAATCGGCGAGATCGTCGGCTATCTTCCGGTGTTTCGCGATTATGATCCGAAGTTGTTGCCCAATACTGCCGAAGCCTGTGCGGAAATGCTCGGCTTCGATGACGGAATGGACAAGGCTTTCGCCTTGATCAAATCGGTTCTGCCGACGCGGTTGCGTGAAACAGCCTATGCTTTGGCTTGTGATGTCGCCGTGGCCGACGGCGAGATGAATCAAGAAAAGTTACGGGTGCTCGAATTGATCCGCCATCGTCTTGAAATCGATCGGTTGATTGCCGCAGCGCTTGAGCGTGGCGCCGCGGCTCGCTATCGCACGGCGTGATCGACCAAGCGGAGCAGGCGTTCCAGGCCTGCGTCATGCAGGCCGAGGGCGTCAAGATGAGCGACCGTACTCGCTAGATAATCGCGACTTGATCCGGTGAGGCCTTTGCCTTGCCGGATCAATTGCGCTGCCGCATCGGGCGTCAGCGATCCTGCGTATTGCGCATGGTCACGGCGGGCGATGAACACATAACCCGCGACCTGTCGTCGGTCTTGCAGTCGAAGACGGCCAAATTTCGGCAGATAGACCTCCGTGATCATTTCGCGATCATATAAATAGCGGCGCAC
>DATNIV010000468.1:0-3007 GCA_035604255.1 Telmatospirillum sp.
TCGCCGGAGATCGGCACCAGCCCCTGTTCGATGGCAAACGGGCCGACGCCGGCCAGCATATTGCCGCAGTTCTGCGAGGCGTCGACCCGCGCCTCATTGACCACCACCTGGAGAAACAGGTAATCGACATCGGCCTCTGGATGGGCCGAGGACGCGACGATGGCGACCTTGCTGGTCAGACTGTCGGCCCCGCCCACGCCATCGATCTGGCGCGGATCGGGCGAGCCCATGACCGCCAGCAAAACCTTGTCGCGCAACGCCGGATCCGCCGGCAAATCGCTGGCCAGGAAAAACGGCCCCTTGGAGGTGCCGCCCCGGAATAAGGTGCAAGGAATGGCCGTCTGGCCCATCTCAGTTTCCCTCCAGATCCGACAGCGACTCGACATAGACGAGCCCTTTGCGGGCCAGTGTCTCGCGCATGCCATAGACGTCGAGACCAACCTCGCCGGCCTGGAACCGCGCGCGATTGCGGGTCTCCTTTTCGGCACGCGCCTTGGCGGCCGTCAACGCTTCGTCGATTCGCCCGCGCGCCAGGACCATGACGCCGTCGTCATCGGCGATGATGATGTCGCCAGGCTCGACCGGATGCCCGCCACAGACGATAGGAACATTGACGTTGCCAAGCGATTCCTTGACCGTGCCTTGCGCGCAGACCGCCTTCGACCACACGGGAAAGCCCATCTCGTGCAAGGTGCGGATATCGCGGACACCGGCGTCGATGATCAATCCCTGAACGCCGCGCGCCTTCAGCGCCGTCGCGAACAAATCACCGAAATAGCCGTCCTCGCAAGGCGAGGTTGGAGAGATCACCAGCACGTCGCCGGCCTGGCATAACTCGACCACCACATGGATCATCGTGTTATCGCCCGGCGTCACCGATACGGTCACCGCCGGCCCGGCGATGGAAGCGCCCGGATAGATGGGACGCAGGGAAGACGCCATCAGGCCGCGCCGGCCGATCGCCTCATGGACGGTGGCGACGCCATAGTCGGCCAAAGGAGTCAGTCGATCCATCGGCGTGCGGGGAATCGTGCGCACGACGATCCCCGGCTTGGCATTCGGATGGGTGGAAACAGGCATGTGCGATCTCCTCACCGGGCCCAATAAAGACGGAGCGGATTGTCCACCAGCAGGGCTTTTTGCAACGCCGCCGTCGGAGCGATCCGCGGAATCACGTCGACCAGATGTCCGTCGTCGGGAATATGGGAATGCATGTTCGGATGCGGCCAGTCGGTGCCCCACAACACGCGGTCGGGAAAACGCTCGACCAACGTCTTGGCAAATGGCACCACATCGTCATAGGGCGGCCCGCCGACGCTCAAGCGTTCCGGGCAACTCACCTTGACCCAGATGTTGTCATGCTCGGCGAGCAACTTTAGAAAGCGCTGAAAATCAGGATGCTCGACACCCTTGGCAATGTCCGGACGCCCCATGTGATCGACGACGATCGTGGTCGGCAGGGAGGTCAGGAAGGGACTCAGCTCTTCCAACTCGGGGGCTTCGAAATAGACGACGATATGCCAACCAAGCGGCCCCACCTTGTCGACGATCCTCAAGAAATTTTCCTTCGGCGTGGCGTCGACCAGCCTTTTCAGGAAATTGAAGCGCACACCGCGCACGCCGGCCGCGTCCATGTCCCGAAGATCCTCAGACGTAACCTCCGGACCGACGAAGGCGATGCCTCGGGCCTTGTTGCCGGCTGTCCTCAGGACATCGACCAGGGCGCTATTATCCTTTCCATGGCAAGTCGCCTGCACGATCACATTGCGGGAAAATCCCAGGTGGTCTCGCAAGGCGAACAGTTTTTCCTTAGGCGCATCGTCGGGCGTGTATTTGCGTTCCGGCGCGAAAGGAAAGCGTGAGGCCGGCCCGAAGACGTGGCAATGGGCGTCGACGGCCCCGTCGGGCACGATGAACCGTGGTTTTGACGGATTGGGGTGAACACCCCGCAGTTCGGCGGTCATGACAGTCAATTCCTCTCTCGGGCGATCAAAGACGGCCGGCCAACTTGGCGCCGAGCCGCGGATACACCTTGCAGGCGTTGCCGGAAAACACCTTGGCACGGTCTTCTTCGCTCAAAGGCAAAGCGTCGATATAGCGTTTGGTGTCGTCGAAATATTGTCCGGTCTCAGGATCGATTCCGCGAACCGCACCGACCATTTCCGAACCGAACAGGATGTTGTCGATCGGTGTGACCTTGAACAAAAGCTCAATGCCCGGCAGGTGGTAGACGCAGGTGTCGAAGAAAACGTTGTGCAAGACCAGTTCTGACAAGGGCGGCCGTTTCATGTCCTGCGCCAAACCGCGGTAGCGCCCCCAATGATAAGGCACCGCTCCGCCACCATGCGGAATGATGAACCTCAGCGTCGGAAAATCCTGAAACAGATCCGAGGTCATGAACTGCATGAAGGCCGTGGTATCGGCGTTGAGATAATGGGCTCCGGTCGCATGAAAGCAGGGATTGCACGACGAACTGACATGGACCATGGCGGGCACGTCCAGTTCGACCATCTTTTCGTAGAGCGGATACCAATGGCGGTCGGTCAGCGGCGGCGAGGTCCAATGTCCGCCGGAAGGATCGGGATTGAGATTGCATCCGACGAAACCGAGTTCGGTGATGCAACGCTCAAGCTCGATAGCGCTGTTGGCCGGCGCGGCTGCCGGCGATTGGGGAAGCTGGCAGACACCAACGAAATTATCGGGATAGAGCGAACAGACCCGGCCGATCAGATCGTTGCACACGCGTGACCAGGCAAGGCTCGTCGCCTCGTCGCCGATATGATGGGCCATCGCCGAGGCACGCGGCGAAAAGATGGTCAGATCGGTTCCGCGCTCGCGCTGCAGCCTGAGTTGAGCCTTCTCCAGGCTTTCGCGGATCTGGTCGTCGCTGATGACCGGCAGGCCGTTTTGCGAGACCAGGGAGGGATCCTTGAGCACGGCGAGTTGGGCGTCGCGGAACGTCTGCAATGCCCCTGGCGCTGTGGTGTAATGCCCATGGCAATCGATA
>DATNIV010000469.1:0-4827 GCA_035604255.1 Telmatospirillum sp.
TTCCTCGACGAACCGACGGCCTCCCTCGATCCGGCGGCAAGCTATCAGGTCGAATTGGCCATCCGCGCGTTCCTCGATGCCGGAGTCAAGGTCGTCCTGGTGACCCACGATTTGGCCCAGGCGCGGCGGTTGGGCGACGAGATGATCTTCATGTTCCGGGGTCAAATCCGTGAAAGAGCCTCCGCGGCCGACTTTTTCGCGATCCCCAAAACATCCGAAGCGCGCGCCTTCCTGGGTGGCGATTTGATTTGGTAGGAGATGACATGCAGTTTCGTGGACTGAAGACGGCCCTCTTCGCGCTGTTGCTTTTCGCCGTGGCGAACCCCTTGCGGGCCGAGGATCGTTTCATCACCGTTGCCTCGACCACATCGACCGAACAATCCGGGTTGTTCGACTATTTGTTGCCGATCTTCACCAAGGAAACCGGCATCGCGGTTCATGTGGTCGCCGTCGGCACCGGACAGGCGTTGTCGATCGGGGAGCGCGGCGACGCCGACGCGCTTCTGGTGCACGACCGGATCGGCGAAGACAAATTCGTCGCCGACGGCTTCGGCATCGACCGACGGGACGTCATGTTCAACGACTTCGTCATCATCGGCCCCGCCGCCGACCCGGCGAAGATCCGCGACACCACGGATGTCGCGGAGTCGTTCCGTCGCATCGCCCAGTCCGGGGCTCCGTTCGCCTCACGCGGCGACGACAGCGGCACCAACCGCATGGAACTCCGGTTGTGGAAAACCGCCGGGGTTGACGTCAAGACCACCGGGGCGTGGTATCGCGACCTCGGCCAGGGCATGGGACCGACGCTCAACACGGCGGCTGCGATGAATGCCTATACGCTGTCTGACCGGGCCACCTGGGCGAATTTCAAGAATCGTCAGTCTCTGACGATTTTGCTGGAGGGCGACAAGCGCCTGCTCAACCCTTATGCGACCATTCTGGTCAATCCCGCCAAACATGCGTCCGTCAAAACCGGCGACGCCAAGATCTGGCACGACTGGCTGACCTCTCCGACCGGTCAGTCGGCCATCGCCGGCTATCGCGTCGGCAACGAACAATTATTCTTCCCGTCGGCCAAACCGTGAAACATCACGACAACCGAACAGGATCTGCGCCGTGCAAAGCGCAGATCCGCTGGATGACCTTCGGGCCGCCACCCCAGTCCTCGATCCCGCATTCGTAGGCCAGGACCTGCAACCGTCCGTCGACCGCCGCCAGCAACTCACCCGGCCGCAACAAGTGATCGGGATTGCGCGGCCGGTCGTATCGCTCGTTGCCCAGCGAAAATGTCTGGTAAAGAAAGAGCCCCCCCGGAGCCACCGCTTCGATCAACCGTGGCAACAATGGCCGAAACAGATAATTCACCACGACGACCGCGTCGAACGTCCGCTCGCCCAAAGGCCATGGACGGCCGATTTCCAGATCCGCCTCGATGATCTCGGCTCTGTCGGACAAATCGCCGACAAAAGAAATGTCGCGATCGAGACAGGTGACCCGCGCACCGCTGTCGAGAAAGAAGCGGCCGTGACGACCACCGCCGCAAGCCACGTCAAGAACGCTTCCCCCCGTCGGCAGCAGGGATGCGAAACGTTCGATCCAGGGACTTGGTTTTCCGGAATCGCGGTGCGGATGAAATGCTGGCATGGTGACGAGATCCTTATCTCAATGCCGCCTCCCTTTCGTCGCGTTCGGCACGCCGGATGATCTCGCGAATCAGACCGTAAAAGAGCAGCTTGTGAATCGGCAGTAAAGCGTTCCAATAGGTTATACCGGCGACGCCGGCCGGATGGAAATGGGCCGTGACGCTGATCGACCGCACACCTTCGAGCGGAGATCGGATTTCCAGTTCGAAGGTCGCCGAACCGGGAATACGCATTTCCGCCATCAGCGTCAATCGTCTGCCAGGCTCAAGGCCGATCACCCGCCAGAAATCGAGAGCATCGCCGACCGCCAATGCGCCACCGGCGGGACGCCCTCGCCGCATGCCGACGCCCCCGACCAATGAATCGAAAACCCCCCGCATCTGCCACAATATGTCGAGAAAGTAGTACCCATTTTCGCCGCCAAGACTGCCGATTTGCCGCCACAAGGCGTCCGCCGACGCTTCGGTTTTCCCTTCGACCCGCAGATGCTTGGCATAAAAGGCGAAATCCGGCCTGTTTCGCCGATGCAACATGGATCCCTCGACCCACCGAGGCCGTTCGAGAGCATTTTTCTCCGCGCTCAAGGCCGTTTCGACCGCGGCCCGATAGGATTTGAGCGGCATGGGAATCAGCGCGCGAAGCGCTTGGTCGTCGACCAGCAAGTCATGTTCCAAACCGCCGATCAACGCACGCGCCACATTGGTCGGCACCGCCGTCACCAACGACAGCCACAGCGACGACAAATGCGGCGACAACATCGGAAGCGGCAGAATCCGGGGATGGCGCCCCACCAAAGCGCCAAAGTCCCGCATCATATCGGCATAGGAAAGCACGTCCGCGCCACCCACCTCGAAGATCCCGCCGACGGTCGCATCGACTTCGAGCACGCGAACCAGATAGGTCACAATGTCGTCGAGCGCGATCGGCTGAGTCCGGGACCGCACCCAGCGTGGCGTCACCATCGCCGGCAAATGAAACACCAGATCGCGGATCACCTCGAACGCGGCCGAGCCTGGCCCGATGATGATACCGGCCCGCAATTCGGTCACCGGAACAGACCCGGCTCGCAGAATATCGCCCGTTTCACGGCGCGATTCGATATGGACCGAGCCTTGCGCGGGCGGTTGCAGTGCCCCGAGATAAATGATGCGGCGAAGGCCGGCTTTGGCGGCCGCCTCACGAAAATTAACGGCGGCTTGCCGATCGAGTTCCGGAAAGCGGGATCCCGCCGCCATGGAATGCACGAGATAGTAGGCGATATCAGCCCCCGCCAGCGCATTCGGTAAACTTTCGGGCCGCAAAGCGTCGGCTTTCAGACAAGTGACATCAGGACCCCACTCCCGGGCCTCCAGCGCATCCAGACGCCGACCGACCGCCCGCACCCGATGCCCCGCCGCCTTGAGCGCCGGCACCAGATTGGTTCCCACGTAACCCGTGGCCCCGAACACCACCGCCAGCATGGCTCACGACCTTTCTTCACCGATCACGCCGACGGCGCCGCCACAGCATACTATCAAAACCTGGAGTAGAATGAGAGTTGCATATCGGCAAGCTCCGTCACGCCGCTCAGCCGAAGAGCCGCCGATTGTTTTGCGTTAATTTTTGGCAATAGGCATCACTGCCCTGGAAATGGGCATGCCACAAGGTTAAGTTTGAAAGAGACGATAAGACAGAGAAAGTCCCCCATGCTGCGTGAACCCGCCAACGACAGTGCCCTTCCGTTGATCGGCATCTATGAGATCAGCAAGATCCTCGGGGCGACGCTCGACCTCGATAAGGCGCTGCATGACGTGCTCAATGTCTTGTCATCGTTCCTGCAAATGCGCCATGGCGCGGTCGTCCTCCGCGACGAAGAGGGGAATGCGGCACTGTCGGCAGTCTCCGGCATGTCTTTGCCGATGGCTCGATCCGGAGCGCTGAAATATCCCATCGAGGCCGCTCACAAGGTCATCGCCACGGGCATCCCGATGGTCGTCCCCGAAGCGTCGGAAGACCCGTTACTGGCCGACTATGTCGCCGCCAGCGACGTGGTCGAAGGCGAAGACATCTCGTTTTTCTGCGTTCCGATCAAGGGGTCGGGAAGTCCCTTCGGCGCGTTATCGGTGGAACGCTCGTGGGTTCCGAACGGCCGTTATGTTTTCGAACATGACCTTCGTTTCCTGACCATGATCGCGACCCTGATCGGTCAAACCGTCAGCCTGCACCGCAAGGTGGCGGCCGATCGCGCCCGGCTGATGCAGCACAACGCGCGCCTGGCCAAGCAGATGGCCGAAATCAAGCCATCCCAGCCGATCAAGGGACTGGAAGACATCATCGCCAATTCCGAACCGATGGCCCGCGTCTTCTCCCAGGTTCAACAGGCGGCGCCGACCAAGGCGACGATCTTGCTGCGCGGCGAAAGCGGCACCGGGAAGGAACTGGTCGCCCGCGCGGTCCATCTCCTATCGCCGCGATCGCTAAAGGCCTTGATCAAACTCAATTGCGCCACGCTCTCCAAGACCATGCTCGAATCCGAACTGTTCGGCCATGAAAAAGGAGCCTTCACCGGCGCCATCGGCGAACGCAAGGGTCGTTTCGAACTGGCCCATGAAGGCACCTTGTTTCTCGACGAGATCGGTGAAATTTCGGCCAGCTTCCAGGCCAAGCTTCTGCGCGTTTTGCAGGAAGGCGAATTCGAGCGGGTGGGGGGCAACAAAACCCTCAAAGTCGACGTGCGCTTGGTGGCCGCCACCAATCGCGATCTGGAAGCGGCCGTCGCCAAGGGAGAATTCCGCGCCGACCTCTATTACCGTCTCAATGTGGTGCCGATTTTCCTGCCGCCGTTACGCGAACGCCCCGGCGATATCCCACTGCTGGCCATGTATTTTCTGAAGCGCTTCAACGAGGAAAACGGCCGGCAAACCCGCTTCTCCGAGCAGGCGCTGGGCATCTTGCAACGATGCTATTTCCCCGGCAATGTTCGCGAATTGGAAAATTGCGTCTATCGCACGGCGACCATGACCCATGGCGATGTCATCGAAGAGATGAATCTCTCCTGCCGAAGCGACACCTGCCTGTCGTCCGTGCTGTGGAACAAACGCAATGACGATGGCGCGGCTTTGGGGGAAACATCGCATTCCGCCGCCGCTCCGATGTCGGTGACGCCTCCCATGAGCGAGTTCTCGCTTCCCGGCGCCATCGGCGG
>DATNIV010000470.1:0-3719 GCA_035604255.1 Telmatospirillum sp.
GGCTCGGTACGCAGCTCACCAGAACGTAACCCTGTACGCCGTGCGAACGCATGGCGTACAGATAGTCATCCTGCAAATCCGCCCGATCATGCGTGTCGCAGAGGACCATGACATAGCCGGCGGCGCGCAGCGCCGCCTCGGTGGAGGCGGCGATGGTCGCCATGACGGGATTGTCGAGATTGGCGACCAGCATCGCCACCAGACGGGTCTCTCGCCGGCGTAACGATCGCCCGATATGGTTCGGCCGGTAACCGACCTCTTCGATCGCTTTGCGAACCCGTTCGATCGTCTCCGGCGAAGCGCGATGCGTCTGTCCGTTGACGATCCGCGAGACCGTGGAAATAGAGACATTCGCCCTTGTCGCAACCGTTGCAAGCGACGCCGAAATCAGGACTGTTCGTTTGGCTGTGGTCATTCGGTCTAATTCCCATCGAGCATCACCGCTGTCAAGATGGATCCGCAGAGAAAGCTGCGGTTCGCGCGTTTTTGGGAAATGCGTTGGCAAACGTTTGCCTTGACAGTTTAGGCAAACGTTTGCCAAACTTTGCGTCAAACAATAGCGTTGAGACCGAATCGGTCTTCGCTCAGGGAGTCCTGACGGTTCCGTACCGTGCCAGTCCTTGGGTTGTCGACGCCAAACGAAGGGGAGGACGGTATGAAGCTCAAGGGAATGCGATGGTGGATCATTGGTTTGATCTGCCTGGGCACCATCATCAATTATCTGGCCCGGAACTCGCTCGGAGTCATGGCGCCAATTCTGAAGACGGAGCTCAATTTTTCGACCCAGGAATATTCCTACGTGGTCATGGCCTTCCAGTTGGGCTACACGATCATGCAGCCGGTCTGCGGCTATATCGTCGACATGCTGGGCTTGAAGGCCGGCTTCGCGCTGTTCGCGGTGCTTTGGTCCGTCGCCAGTTGTTTCCATGGCTTCGCCACGGGCTGGATGTCGCTGGCTTTCTTCCGCTCCCTCCTGGGCTTGACCGAGGCGGCGGCTATTCCCTCGGGCATCAAGGCCGTCGGCCAGTGGTTCCCGTTAAAGGAGCGCTCGATCGCCGTCGGCTGGTTCAATGCCGGAACCTCGTTGGGCGCCATGCTGGCTCCTCCGCTGGTCATCTATGTGCAACTCCAATACAGCTGGAAAGCGGCCTTTTTCGTCACCGGCGCGATGGGGTTCGTCTTCGCCGCCCTGTGGTGGAAGTTCTACCGCGCGCCGAAGGACCATCCGTACGTCACCGAGGAAGAGCGGACCTTCATCATCCGCGGCCAGATTCCGGCGAAAAAGTCCGCCGACGGCGAGTTGGCGAAACCGAAGGTTCTCGAGATCATCTCGACCAAGCGCTTCTGGGGCATCGCGTTGCCGCGTTTCCTGGCCGAGCCCGCCTGGCAGACCTTTGGCTTCTTCATTCCGCTCTATCTGTCCAGCCGCGGCATGAACATCAAGGAAATCGCCATGTTCGCCTGGATGCCGTTCGTGACGGCCGATCTCGGCGGCGTCCTTGGCGGCTATATTTCCCCCTTCTTCATGAAGTATTGCCACCTGAAGCCGATCAACTCGCGCCTGGCTGGCGTCTGGATCGGAGCCATCTGCATGATCGGACCCGGCTGCATCGGTCTGGCCGGCTCGGTCTATTGGGCGATCGCCCTGTTCTGCCTGGGCGGCTTCGCCCATCAGATGATCTCCGCCCTGATCAACTGCGTCAGCGCCGACGTCTTCGAGAATCATGAGGTGGCCACCGCCAACGGTCTGACCGGCATGGTGTCGTGGATCGGCGGTCTGTCCTTCACGGCGGTCGTCGGCGCCCTGGCCGACGCCATCGGCTACAACCCGCTGTTCGTCTGCCTGAGCGTCTTCGATCTCCTCGGCGCCACGATCGCCACCGTCCTGCTGCTGGATCGCGGACAATACAAGCTGACGGCGGACGACTAAGGCGTTCCACAGACATAAACGAACCTCGTCATCCCCGCTTTTGCGGGGATGACGAAAGAGGAACGGTTGTTATTTCGCGACAAGTCCGAAACGGATCGACCAATAACAAAACAACCCAATGGGAACGAACGATGTCCTTGACCAGCAATCCCATCTTCCTGCTGAAGGAAAATGACAAGAACCGGCTGACGCTTCACGCGGCGGAAGGTCATATCGCCCATATTTTCGTGCTGGAAGAGGACATCATCCGGGTCATGGTCCTCCCTGGCGGCACTGTCCGGTCGCCGCGAAGTTGGGCGATCGCTCCCGGCCTGGAGGATGTCCCCACCGAGGGTCGCGACCGCTTCGATGTGAGCGGTTTTTCGTTGCCCGACTTCTCGCTGGAACAGGCGGATGGCTGTTTGCGGGTGACCACGGGACAATTGCGTCTGTCGATCACGCTCTCGGGCCTTTATTGTCAGTGGGAGAGCCGGGTCGGTGGAGAATGGCGCGCCGCCGCCGCCGACCGGGCGACGCAGAATTACAATTTCGGCTGGTGGGATGAGCGTGTTTATCACTATCTGAAACGCGACGCCGACGAGATGTATTTCGGTCTGGGCGAGCGGGCCGGCACCAGCGACCGTGCCGGCCAGAGCTATCGGATGACCAATCTCGACGCCATGGGTTACAGCGCGCGGACGACCGATCCCCTGTACAAACATATTCCGTTCTATCTGACCTGGAAAAAGGCCGAAAAGGTTCCCTTCGGCATTTTCTACGACACCTTGTCGGATTGCAGCTTCGACATGGGACGTGAACTCGATAACTACCACGGGCATTATCGCTCGTTCGTCGCCGATTTCGGAGACCTCGACTACTATGTTTTCGGCGGTGAAACGCTCTCGCATATCACGCAGCGCTATACGTGGTTGACCGGACGTCCGGCCTTCATGCCGAAATGGAGCCTCGGATATTCCGGTTCGACCATGAGCTACACCGATTCGCCGAACGCCCAGGAGCGGATGAACGAGTTTCTGGAAAAATGTTCCGAATACGATATTCCGTGCGAATCGTTCCACTTGTCGTCGGGCTATACCTCCATCGCCAACAAGCGCTACGTCTTCAATTGGAACCACGACAAATTTCCCGATCCGGGCGCCTTCGCCCGCCACTATCTGGATCATGGCGTCCGCCTTTGCGCCAATATCAAGCCCTGTCTCCTCCGCGACCATCCCCGTTTTGCCGAGGCCGAGCGCGAGGGACTGTTCGTTCATGACGGCGATGACAGCCCAAGCCTGGTTCAGTTCTGGGACGAGGCCGGGGCCTATCTCGACTTCACCAACCCGAAGACGCTGTCCTGGTGGAAGGCGAGAGTCACGGATGCGTTGCTCGAATACGGCATCGCCTCGACCTGGAACGACAACAACGAATTCGAAATCTGGAGCGAAGAGGCGCGGATTGATGGGTTCGGCGCCTCGCGGCCGGCGCGGGAAGCCAAGGTGCTTCACACGCTGCTGATGATCCAGGCATCGAAGCAGGCGCAGAAGGCCTTCGCGCCAGACCAGCGGCCTTTCCTGATTTCGCGGGCCGGCGCTGCCGGCATGCAACGCTATGTTCAGACCTGGTCGGGCGACAATTATACCTGTTGGGAAACGCTGAAATACAATGTCAGGATGGGCACCGGCCTGGCTCTTTCCGGCGTTTCCAACACTGGCCATGACATCGGCGGATTTGCCGGTCCCAAGCCCGAGCCGGAATTGTTTCTCCGCTGGGTGCAATTCGGCATTTTCCTGCCGCGCTTCTCCATTCA
>DATNIV010000471.1:0-3920 GCA_035604255.1 Telmatospirillum sp.
TTTTTCATCTGCGCGAGGCCCAGCGGACCACGGGTAATCATCCGCTCAACGGCTTTGATGATCACGCGCTCGGGGTGTGCGCCGTCCAGCAACTGACCGACGGTGCGCCCTTTGATGCCGCCTGGATGACCGGTGTGCCAATAGAACACCTTGTTGTCCAGCTTGCGACCCGTCAACTGCACCTTCTCGGCGTTGATGACGATGATATTGTCACCGCAATCGATATGCGGCGTGTAAAGGGGGAGGTGCTTGCCACGCAGCCGCATCGAGATGATGCTGGCGAGACGGCCAAGAACGACGCCGTCCGCGTCGATCACTACCCACTTCTTTTGAATGTCGGACGGTTTTGCGGAATAGGTCTTCATGTCACCCACTGCTGCGAAACCACATTACAAAAGGGGCACCGAGGCACCCCCAACGAAGGCGCGGAGTATGCCATATTTCGAACTTCCGTCAACGTGAAATAAATCATGTAAAATCAATATGTTATGACAGTGGTATTATAATACCACAACTCTCCCCCTCCCTGGCGCAACAAAATGACGGGTGGTGTCCGCCGCTTCAAACGACAAGAATCATTGACGCTCAAGAGAGCACCTCTCAGTTTTTTTCAATGTGGTAAAAACAAGCCACCGTTTGTCGGAGAAAATCACTGCCCAATAAACTCGCGTCATTCCAATGGGCCTCGGTCCTTTTTGCAGCTCTGATCGCCCTCTCCTCGGCAACCTTGGCGGCCGAGGAGCCGTCGTCCTCACAGGTCGAAAAAACCAAAGAAGCCGTCAAAGACGGCGCGCGCGCCGTCGGGCACACCACGCGCACCGTCACTCGGGCCATTGGCCATGGAACCCGCGACGCCGCCAAGGCCATTGGCCACGGCACGAGGGACGCCGCCCACAGCGTCGGCAATACGGCTAAAGACGCCTGGCATGAGATGACCGGAACCAAGGGCGAATAGGATCGCTGCCGGCAAGCTATCGACCAGGAGGAATTCGCTCGCGGTCATAATCCCCAAGGTGAGGGTGGGGACACTGGGGGGCTGGTACGGTCGCGCCGGACTTGATCACGTCATTCAGGTATTATCGTCACGGCCACCGAAAATCTCTTCGAGGCCGATAATCCCCAGGATCACCCACTTTAATTTCCAGACGACCCAGAGAATGACCGTAGCCACGGCCGCCACGACGATGCCGAGTTGCGCCGGCAGCAGCAGCATGAAATGCAGTCCGGCAAAAAGAAGAAAAAGGATGATGAGCCAAACCATGTTCCTGTCACCTTAAGTTTGTTTACCGCTCGTGCCGGTTCGCCTCGATGTCTCCTCAGTCGGGCATGTCGCGGTCCCAATAGGCGGGACGCCCGAAACGGGACTCGACGAAATCAAGAAAGACGCGAACCTTGGGGGAGAGAAATTTCTTGGGCGGATAGACCCCCCAGATCGCCCGGTCCCCAGGGGCTAGGCTGGCCTGCCAATCGGTCAGCAAAGACGTGAGCCGACCGGCGCGCAACTCCCCCGCCACCAACCAGGTTGGCAACATGACGATGCCGAGACCGGCAAGAGCGGCATCCAGCAGGGCTTCGCTGTCGTTGGCGGTGAGCGGGCCACCGACCCGCACCTCGAGGCTCTCACCATCGCGCTCGAAATGCCACCGGTTCGACGGCTGAAGGAGTCCGAACGGCAGGCAGGCCCGTCCCGACAGATCTTCGGGACGTTCGATGCCCGGATGGGACGCGAGAAAAGCCGGGCTGGCGCATAAGATCCGCCGATGCTGCGCGAGTTTTTTGGCGATCAGCGTCGAATCGGGAAGGGTGCCGATACGAATGGCCAGATCGGCACCGACCTCGATGATATTGACCGTCGCCTCGGTCAGAACCGCGTCGATCCGGATATCCGGATAGCGCGCCAGAAAGTCGGGCAAGAGCGGCATCACGTGACGGCGTCCAAACGCCCCGGGAATATTGATCTTCAAAAGACCTTGCGGCCGCCCGTTCAAGGACGAGATCTGCAACCGCGCCGCTTCCACGTCGGACAGGATCCGCAAGGCGCTGTCATAGAAATCGATGCCGGCTTCCGTCGGGTGCAACCGTCGCGTCGAGCGATTGAACAGCGCCACGCCCAGATCGTCTTCCAAGGCAGCAATAGCCCTCGAGACCGACGAAATTTTAACGGTCTGATCCTGGGCGGCCTTGGAAAAACTGCCAAGTTCGAGGGCCCGGACAAACAGCCGCATGGCGCCGAGATAATCCATCACACGACTCCACCCTGCCCCATTTTGCAAAAATCTATTATTCCTGGGGACATTACCGCGGCAAGACGTTGTCTGCTAATGTTTAGACACTTCGAAATATCAATTCAGGTGGAGTTCCAGATCAATGTCTGCAAGCAAGATCGGCTGGATCGGATTGGGCCATATGGGCGTCCCGATGGTCACCAATCTGTCCAAGGCCGGCTATCCGGTCACGGTCTACAACCGGACGCGAGCCAAGGCCGAGGCACTTGGCGTGCCGATGGCGGACACTTCGGCCGCGTTGGCGGCCAGCGTCGAGGTGATCATCACCATGTTGGCCGACGACGCCAGTCAGGAAGAGGTCCTGTTCGGCAAGAATGGCGTGGCCGAAGGCCTCAGCGCCGGACAGACGGTGATCAATATGGGAACCATCTCGCCTGCCGCCAGCCGGGCGCACGCCAAGCGACTGCAAGACGCCGGCGTCCACGTTCTCGACGCGCCGGTGTCGGGATCGACCAAACCGGCGGCCGACGGGACCCTGGTCATCCTGGTCGGCGGCGAACGCGCGGTGTTCGAACGCCATCAGCCGATCTTCGATGTCTTGGGCAAGCGGTCCTTCTATTTCGGCGACCATGGACAGGGCGCCAACGCGAAACTGGCGATCAATATGATGCTGGGCCTGACCCTGCAGGCCCTGGCCGAGGCCATGGTGTTGGGGACAGAAAGCGGCCTTGATCGCGACAGCTTGCTCGAAATGATCGGCGAAACCGCCGTCGCCTCGCCGATCATCGCCATGAAAACACCGGCGATCCGCGCCAACGCCTTTCCGGCGGCTTTTCCACTCAAACATATGGCGAAGGATTTTGGTCTTGCCGTCGAAGCAGCCAAGGCCGTCGGCGCCGAACTGCCGATCACCCGCCAAGCGGCAGAAAGCTTCGCAAAAGCGCAGGACAACGGATTGGGAGACGCCGATATCATGGCGATCCTGACGCAAATACAATCCCTGCGCGAGTCGTCGCAAAAGGCCTAAAACGATACCATATGGACGTCACGTGCGGCCCGGCCGGAGAAGCACCGACCCGGGCCGGCGACTCACAGACAACAAGGAATAGATTAGCCCGGATCCAGAAGACAGCCTGCCCGCCACCATCCGTCGAAAAGGAACGCCCTCGTGACCCATTGGATCTCCGCCGGCCGTCTTTCGGTCGCCAAAGTTCTCTTCGATTTCATCAATGAGGACGCGCTTCCGGGAACCGGCGTCACGCCGGACACTCTCTGGTCCGGCCTCGAAGCGATCCTGACGGATTTGGCGCCACGCAATCGCGCCCTGCTGGCCCGCCGCGACGAATTGCAAACGAGCATCGACAACTGGCATCTGGACCATCGGGGCCAGGCATTCGATTTGCACGTCTACCGCACCTTCCTCAAAAACATCGGATATCTGCTGCCGGAAGGGCCGGACTTCAGCATTGGCACCGCCCACGTCGACCCCGAAATCGCCCTGATTGCCGGGCCGCAGCTGGTAGTGCCGGTGATGAATGCCCGCTATGCGCTGAATGCCGCCAACGCCCGTTGGGGCAGCCTTTACGACGCGCTCTACGGTACCGATGCGATCCCCGCTGACGACGGCGCCGAAGCCGGCAAGGGCTACAATCCCAAGCGCGGCGGCAAGGTGATCGCCGCCGCCCGCGACTTCCT
>DATNIV010000472.1:0-5325 GCA_035604255.1 Telmatospirillum sp.
TTTCATTTTTACGAAATCGGATTTCACCCGCGACAACCGCAGCAACTCCACGTCGTGATGAGAGACCCCATCAATGCAAAGCGGAACATGCATACTGGCGCTGCGCTCGTAAATGTCGGCCAGAAAGTCGGAATGCTGCACCAAATCCGTCTTCTCGATCTCGACAAAAATTCGCCCCGATAATTTGACGGGCAAAGACCCGATGAATTCACGAAATCCATCGGACATGAAGCTATCGACAACCAAATTGATACTGAAGGCTTTATGCCGATAACTGGGAATTTCGTCGCTGATCGCGCGCATCACTGCCGCATCGAGCTCGCGCTTGATCAGATTGAACAGCCAGGGATTGGCCGCGATCGATCGATCCGGCACTAACAATTGTTCCAACTTTTGGATCGATGTATAAAATTCCAAAAATTCAATTGAGGTTTTTGGATGCAAAATATTATAAACTGGCTGATTAAAAACAATAGATCTAATATTTGCCCCCCGTATCTGACTATTAATATACTCCATATGCTTAACTGTTATTGGATTTTTTGCCCTTACCACCTTTGTCTCAGACGACAACGCGGAACGAACACCGTCTATTATCGCGCTTACATCGAGCGAAAGATCAAATATTTTATAATTACCAAAATCACCATAGACGTTTTTGTGTGGTTGCACTCCCACAAACAGGCTGGTCTCCAAAGCCGTACACAAAGCAATGATGGCGGATGTCGTGACCTGCGAATATAGGAAGACGATATCGCCGTTACTGAGATGAAAAATCTTGTGGTAGGAACCGGTAACCAAAACCGACAAAGCGACCTGACTAGCCGCCTCTATTTCTTTCCCGAATTTCTGCCGCGACGCCACCACCGATGACAAAATATGGACGGCCCGAAACCCCTGTGGCGCCTTTCGCAACCGCGCCAGTTCGGTCAGCAGGGCACGATCGGCACCGGTCAGAATACTCGCCGTCCGCTCGGTGTCCGAAGATGTGGAGGAGGCTATCGGTGCGGCAGACGCCCTCATCGCCGCCCCTCCCGACTGGCGGGACAGATGAAACCGGCTTTCCGCGAATCGCCGTCGAGGCGCCCTACCGCCACCGTTATCATCGATTTCGGCGAGATAATTCCCCTAAGAGCTTTGACGCCGCACTTACCGGCAGCGTTCGTAACCCAATCTCACACGAAATGTAAATGGATTCTAGAAATATCGCAACAGTTGTCGCAAAACCTTCCGGGACAACAAAATTTCCAGAAAAATGAAGAAGTGTTGTAACGATCGGCGTCAGGATCGCAAATGACGCCGCGTCAACAAACGAAGAAAAATGCCGTCTCTGGGGCCAACGGCAATAGAGATCAGATAGATCATTCCCGCCACCAAAACGATCGCCGGACCGGAGGGCAAATTGTATTGATAGGATAGTACCAAACCAATGTAGCCCGAGACGAACGCCGTCAGCGTCGCCACGAAAATGAGCGACCACACTTGGCGCGCCCAAAATCGAGCCGCCGTTGCCGGAAGCATCATCAACCCCACCGCCATCAAAGTGCCCAGCGCCTGAAACCCACTCACCATATTGAGCACGACCAAGACCAGGAAAAGCACATGATAGACGCCTCCGCGCCCCTTGACGGCCCGAAGATACAGCGGATCAAAACATTCGGCGACCAGTCCGCGGAAAATCACAGCAAGCAACAGCAGCGTCACGCTGGCAACCGACGCCATGAGAATCAACGAACTATCGTCGACGGCCAAGATGCTGCCGAACAAGACATGCATCAAATCCACCGTGCTGCCGTGCGTGGAAACCAGCAATACGCCGATCGCCAGGGAAATCATGAAGAATGAGGCAAAACTCGCATCTTCCTTGAGCGGCGTGAAACGGCTGACCAAGCCGGAGGCCAAGGCGACCAGCAAACCGGCCACAAAACCGCCCAGGCTCATCGCCGGTAACGACACACCTGCCAGCATGAAACCGATCGCGGCACCGGGCAAGACGGAATGCGCCATGGTGTCACCGATCAGACTCATCCGTCGCAGCACCAGAAACACTCCCATCGCCCCCGATCCAAGCGACAAGGCGAGACAAGCGACGAGGGCGCGCCGCATAAAGCTGAAATCGGCGAAGGGACCGATCAGCCAATCGTAGAGAACGGTCATGCGGCCCCTCGGCAGACATCGGCATCCTCGTCCCACGCTTCGCTCATGGCGCGCGCCCGAAGCAAATTCGCCGGGGATAGAACGTCACTGGTGGCGCCCTGGGCCACCAACTCCCGGGCGAGCAAGAGGCTGTCCGGAAAATGGCGACGAACCTGCTCGTGATCGTGCAGCACGGCAATCACTGTGCGCCCCTCGCCATGCCACCGTTCGATCAGACGAATCAAATCGGCAACGGTCCGGCTATCAACGGCGCTGAATGGCTCATCGAGCAGGATGAGTTGACTGTCGGCGATGAGAACGCGCGCGAAAAGAACACGCTGGCGCTGACCGGCGCTGACCGAACCAAAGGCCCGCTCCTCGAAGCCATCAAGCCCCACCGTCGACAACGCCTTTGACGCCTCGTCGCACATGGCCTTGGAAATCTCTCCGAAGGCGCCGGTACGGCGCCACAGGCCGAGCAGCACGACGTCTCGCACCGAAATGGGGAAACTGTCATCGATATTGGCCAATTGCGGCAAATAGGCGACATCCCTGTGCTCGACGCCGTTCAGCCGCACGTGCCCCTCAAGCGGCCGCAACAAGCCGGCGATACTTTTGACCAAGGTGCTCTTGCCGGCGCCATTCGGCCCGACCACAGCCGTCAAACATCCCTTTGCGAAGAAACAACTCAGATGGTGAATGGCCGGATGACGGTCATAAGCCACCGTAACGTCGCGCAAGGAAACCATAGGAACGGACACCGTCATTTCCACCAATCCAAAGCCCACCCGACCACCAGCCACAACCCGGCCGCAGCTGCCGCCGCGATAGCAAATCGCCTTCCAGCGCCCCATAGCAACGGCGAAACAATCGGCCCACCCCGGCTTACCTTCCGGTTCATCGTCACGTCATCTCCAAACGTTATGTTATAACAAAACATCTTGTCACTGTCCTGTCCACGACGAAGTGGCCCGAGCCATGACGGCCGCATCATTGACAGAGGTCGTGGCAAAGCTTAGGCTTCCGAATAAATATATTATATTACAAATACTTAGGGGAAACTATGCTCCAGGATGGCCGTTTACACGTTATTCGAATGGCGTTTTTCCGTCGATGACCGAAGCACGCCTCAAGGCCAAGCTCTGGATCCAAGCGACCGTCAGGACATGTACGGTGCAGGGAATCACCGCAACCATCGTCCGCAAAGGCGACGAAGATGCCGGTGCCATTTTGATCAAGCAGAATCTGGGAGGTGGCGCTTTTCGAATCTTGAGCCAAATTCGCGCCATGGACGGAAGCCCGGCCTGGCTACAAGCGACCGGCGCCGATCCTGTCGATGAACCAAAGGCCGATGCCTATATCGCCCGCCAGGTCGAAAGAGACTGGGACGTGTGGGTTCTTGAAATCGAGGACCGTCAGGGCCGTTTGCCGGGTGACGCGCCAATCCTCTAGCGTCTGTACGATGCCTTCGCCTCCGGGGTGCGGGCTCGCGCTCGTCCCTGACGGGACCGTCGGCTTTGCCGACGTCGTTGCGCTTCGCGCCACCGGCAGGCTCAAGCGCCGCTCGGGCTAGGGGTCAGGACTGCCTGGGCTCATAACGGATCGCCCCCTGATAAATCTTGGCGCTCCGGCCCTGATAGCGCGCTGCCAGGTAGCGCTCACCCAGGGGATCTTCTTGCATGTCGATAGCGACTTCGCCAGCCTCGACGGCTCGCGCCGCCTGTTCCGCCTCGATATCGAACGCCTTCGCGATCGCCGCCAGCAAGGCGTTCATTTCGCCGTACATTTCCCGCTCGTCCATTCGTCCCATCTCTCAAAAAAATCAAAATATCGGACGGCCACCGACGACGGAACAGGAAATACGCCCTTCTGCGCGTAAGACGCGATATCGCGTTTCCGGCAAGATCAGAGTCCGTTTGCGGTCCGGCGCGAGGTCACCCCACGCCGCGACCGCGCGCCGGACCGAAAACAACCGGACAAGACTCAGACCTTCGCCGCCGGCTTTCCGCGCTTGGGCGAAACCGCTTTCGGCGCCGTCTTCACTGTTGCCGGCTTTTTCGCCGCAACCGCCTTTTTTGCTGCCGCCCCCTCCGTCGAGGAAGGCTTCGCTGCCTTCGGCGAGGGCACCAAGCTCAGTTCGCACTCCGCCCGCTGCCAATGTTCCTCGTCCCGTCCTTCCGGGCGTCCTTCAGCCTCCCATATCTGAAAGGCACGAAGACGAATTTTTTCGTGGTCGGTCACACTCATAGGACCCCCCTACAGGTTGAAACAGAACTACCCCAGAACGCTATATCACGTTCTTGCGACACACAATTCTTTCTTAAGGCTAGGGCCAGGGCAGATAGGAGCCTGGGCTCGAATCAATACAGATGCTGTCCACCCGTCACAAAAACTTCGGTTCCCGTCACATAGTTGAAATCGTCCGAACACAACCGAAACACCACGCCGGCGACATCCTGGACCGACCCCATGCGATCCAGGGGAATCCGCGGAATCAGCGTTTCATATTCCGGAGAAATCATATCGGTTTTGATCTCACCAGGCGCCACGGCATTCACCCGCACCCCCAGTTGCGCCAGTTCGACGGCCATCTCCCGCGTTAGGCCAGACAGAGCCGCCTTGGACGTTGAATAGGCGGACCCGGCGAAGGGGTGGACATAATGACCGGCGATCGAGGTGATATTGACGATCGAGCCCTTCCCCCGATGCAAAGCGGAGGCAAAACCACGCGCCAGTTTCAATGGGGCAAAAAAATTCAGCTCAAAGACCTGCTTCCAACCATCGATCGATCCATTCAGCACGCCGAGCCGTTCCTGGAATGCCGTCTTCGGGCTAACCCCGGCATTGTTGACCAAGGCATGCAACGGCTCTCCCGCCAGGATATCGTTGGCCCCGCGGACGAACGCGTCGAGACTGGCCGCGTCGGTGAGATCGGTGACAATGTGATGGGTCCACAGGGGATCGCGTCGGCAATGCGCCGGAATATCCTGACGCGCACAAGTAATGACGCGCCAGCCCTCGTGCATGAAACGTTGCACCGTGGCATGACCGATGCCTTGACTGGCACCGGTCAGAATGACCGTTTTGATCTCTGCATTCATGCGCAAAGACTATAAAGAAGGAAGCGGCATGTGCAACCAGCACAACACCGCTTCCTGAAATCAGCCCGCTTCGCAAGACCGGCCTGCC
>DATNIV010000473.1:0-3781 GCA_035604255.1 Telmatospirillum sp.
CTGAAATCCTTGCGGGGTTTGGGCGCGCCAAAGACCGGCGCGGGGCACCGTCTCTTCGATCAAACCGCCGGGACCGCCGCGTTTCAGCGTGTCATGCACCGGCAAGGCGGGAATGGCGCCGGCATGATCCGCCAGCGCCGCGATGACGCGACTGATCACGCCGCCGTCGATGAACGGCCGCGCCCCATCATGGATCAAGACGAGATCGGGCGTGAGATCGGCCAGTCCCTCGAGCCCGAGGCGCACCGAGTCTTGGCGTGTCGGACCGCCCAGGATGGGCTCGCCGAGACCTAAGCCGGCGGCGGCGGCGTCAAAGAGCGCGCGGTCGTCGGGATGGATGACGACGCGGACCGCATCGACCGACGGGTGGGCGGCGAAAATCGCCAAGCTGTGGCGGAGGACCGGCCGGCCGCCGAGATCGCGCCATTGCTTTGGGATTTCGCCTCCAAAACGGCTTCCCCGTCCGGCCGCCACCACCAAAGCCACACAACGCGTCATGTCTGCGCTCCCGTTCATTGCAAAGTGCGAGGGGAGACTATTCGGGAGAGGGACCGGTTGTAAATGGGGGAGATCGAGGAGCGGGGGTCTAAGGGCTTCGGCCACAGATGAACGCAGATGAACGCAGATCGATTCTCTTTCCGCTCCCTGCGCCATGGGCGTGAAAGGACATGAAAAACGCCTGCGGCACACGCCTTATCTGTGCTCATCTGCGTTTATCTGTGGCTCCATGACACACCGTTGGCGATCGAAATGAATCCGTCCCCTTTGCCTCTGCCGCAACCGACGTTATAGTCGGTGCCATGCTGAATGTTATCGCTTGGAATTTGGCGGCGCTGCTCGCCTTGGTACCGGTCGCCTTGCTGCCTTTGCGGCGGAATGCCGGTCGTGACATGTCCTTTTGGACCGCCCTCATTCTTGCCATCGCCGGTCCTCTGGCCTGGGCCTTGGCGCAGTTGAAGGGCGGCTGGCAAACCAATCTATCGGCCGATTTATGGGCCGGGATCGCCGGGAGCATGGCCGTTTTCGGGCTGATCGCCGTGCTCAATCGGCAAGCGTGGCGGCTGACGCCACTCTTGGTGCCCTATATGATTTTGTTGGGTATCTTGGCGGCGCTGTTCGCCTTTGCCCCGGCCGAGCCGCTCCGGGAAACCGCGCCGGCCGCTTGGCTTGACCTGCATATTCTGGTTTCGATGGCAACCTTGGCCGTGCTCACCGTCGCCGCGACCGCCGCTTTGGCGTCTTTTCTGCAGGCGAGGGCTTTGAAAATCAAGCGCCCGACTCGATTGTCGCGATTCCTGCCGGCTGTTTCCGAAAGCGAACGTCTCTTCGAGCGGCTGTTGATCCTGTCCGAGCTGGTTCTCGGGCTTGGCGTGGCCTCCGGGATGGCGATGAAGCGGATTGACACCGGCAGCGCGTTCACCTTCGACCATAAGAGCCTGTTTTCGCTGATCTCCTTTGTCATCATCGGTCTGCTTTTGGTTGGACGACGGGTGTGCGGCGTGCGGGGGCAAATCGCCGCACGGGTGGTTTTGCTGGCCTATTCGTTCGTTGTCTTGGGCTATTTCGGGATGAAATTTGTGCATCAAGTGCTGCCGAATTAGGCTATTGCCGGTTTTTGCTAGCAGATGCGTGAATTTTTGGCATTGCGGTGCAGGGGTTGCATAATTATTATGCAAAATCCTTTTATGAATTGTTTGTGTCTATGATCCTCAGGATTGGTCCTCTTTCTCTCGATAATCCGGTTGTGTTGGCCCCGATGTCCGGTGTGAGCGATATGCCGTTCCGGCGCCTGGTCAAGCGGTGCGGCGCCGGATTGGTCGTCTCGGAAATGATCGCCAGCCAAGCGATGATCCGTGCCAATCGGCAAACCATGAAGATGTCGTCTTGTTGCGCCGACGAATTTCCCATGGCCGTGCAATTGGCCGGCTGTGAACCCGAGGTGATGGCCGAGGCCGCTCGGCTGAACGAAGACCGCGGCGCCGCCATGATCGATATCAATATGGGTTGCCCGGTCAAAAAGGTGGTCAACGGCGACGCGGGATCGGCCTTGATGAAGGATGAGTCGCTGGCCGGGCGCATTTGCGAGGCCGTGGTCAAGGCGGTGAAGGTGCCGGTGACGCTGAAGATGCGAACCGGATGGGACGACAGCAACCGCAATGCCCCGCGGCTGGCGAAGATCGCCGAAGAGGCCGGAATTCAATTGGTGACCGTGCACGGACGCACGCGCAGCCAGCTTTACAACGGGTCCGCCGATTGGCGGTTCATTCGGCAGGTGAAAGAGGCCGTGCGTATTCCGGTGATCGGAAACGGCGACGTGACGTCGATCGACGACGCGCAAGCCTTGTTGGCGCAGTCCGGCGCCGACGGCGTGATGATCGGCCGCGGAAGTTATGGCCGCCCCTGGTTTCCCGGGCAGGTGGCGCATTTTCTGAAGACCGGCGAACGTCAGGACGATCCGTCGTTGGACCGGCAATTGGCTATTCTGCTCGAACATTTCGATTCGATGATCGAACATTATGGCCAGGAAACCGGCTGTCGGCTGGGGCGCAAGCATGTGGCCTGGTACACCAAGGGACTCCCCGGATCGGCCGAGTTCCGAGCGGCGGTCAATCAGTCTTTGGAGGCGAATGTGGTGCGGCGGATGATTGCCGATTTTTACAATCCGCTGTTGCAACGGCTTGCGGCATGACCCGGAAGCTCGCTTTCCTGGGGCGCCGTTCGGCCGCGCAGATCGATCCCACCACGGTGATGAACGCCCTGACCGCGGCGATCATCGTGTTGAGCGAAGACGATGTCATCCAACAGGTCAATGCCGCCACCGAACAACTGTTCGAATCCTCCGCCAGCCATTTGTGCGGTCTGCCCCTGGCGGACTTGTTGCCGCCGGACTGTCCTTTGTTCGCCCTGATCGGGCAGGCCCGCCTCGAAGCGACCAATGTTTCCGAATATGGCATGATGCTGGACAGCGTGCGGACCGGCAATCGGACCATGAATATCCAAATTTCACCGCTGGTCGAAATGAACCGCTGGGTGGTTGTCTCGATGCACGAACAATCCATCGCGCTGAAAATCGGCCATCAATTGAGCCATCGCAATTCGGCGCGTTCCGTCACCGCGATGGCGGCGATTCTCGCCCATGAGGTCAAAAATCCGCTGTCGGGGATCCGTGGCGCGGCGCAATTGCTTGAACAGAGCTGCTCGTCCGAGGATCGGACGCTGACGCGGCTGATTTGCGACGAGGCGGATCGTATCGTCGCCTTGGTCAATCGCATGGAAGTTTTCTCCGACAAACGGCCGATCGAGCGCGGCGCCGTCAACATTCATCGCGTTCTCGAGCATGTGAGACGGATCGCCCAGGCGGGTTTCGCCAGGCATCTGCGCTTTGTCGAAAACTACGATCCTTCGCTTCCGGCCGTGCTCGGCAACCGCGATCAACTGATCCAGGTCTTTCTCAATCTGGTCAAGAACGCGGCGGAAGCGGCGCCCTCCGACGGTGGCGAGGTGGTTCTGACCACGTCTTTCCAACATGGCATCCGTTTGGCAGTGCCGGGTGGCGATAGTCGCATGCATTTGCCGCTGGTCGTCAGCGTCCAGGATAATGGCGACGGTATTCCCGATGATTTGAGGCCGCATTTGTTCGATCCTTTTGTTACTACCAAATCCACCGGTACTGGCCTTGGCCTGGCGCTGGTCGCCAAAATCATCGGTGATCACGGCGGTTTGATCGAGTTCGACAGCCAGCCTCGCCGCACGGTGTTCCGGATCATGCTGCCGATGGTGC
>DATNIV010000474.1:0-3225 GCA_035604255.1 Telmatospirillum sp.
CCATGCAATCGGATTTGTTGGGTGACGATCTGGCGAAGTTGTGGCCTTTGACATTCGATGGCCAGTCCGATTCGGCCAGTTTCGACAATGCTCTCGAATTGTTGGTGCAGGGCGGTTACTCGCTGACCCATGCGATGATGATGATGATTCCGGAGGCGTGGGCCGGAAATCCCCTGATGGACGAAGAGCGGGCCGCGTTCTACGAATATCACGCGGCCTTGATGGAGCCATGGGACGGTCCGGCGGCGGTCTGCTTCACCGATGGTCGGCAGATCGGCGCCACGCTGGATCGCAACGGCTTGCGTCCGGCGCGCTATCTGGTGACGGATGACGATCAGGTGGTGATGGCGTCCGAAATGGGTGTGCTGCCTATTCCTGAAGAAAAGATCGTCAAGAAATGGCGGCTTCAGCCGGGCAGAATGCTGCTCATCGATCTTGAGCAAGGCCGCATCATCGACGATGCTGAGGTCAAGGCGGATTTGGCGAAGGCCCACCCTTATGCCGAACTGTTGGCCAGAAGTCAGATCTTTCTCGAGGACTTGCCGGAGCAAACGCCTGATCGTCAGGCGTCGCAGGTTTCCTTGCTCGATCGCCAGCAGGCGTTTGGCTATACCCAGGAAGATATCAAATTCCTTATTACGCCGATGGCCGTGGCCGGACAGGAGGCGGTCGGCAGTATGGGGAACGACACGCCTTTGGCGGTGCTGTCGTCCAATCCCAAGCTGCTTTACACCTATTTCAAGCAATGTTTCGCCCAGGTGACCAACCCGCCGATCGATTCCATTCGCGAAGAAGCCGTGATGAGTCTGGTCAGCCTGATCGGCCCACGACCCAATCTGCTGGGCCGTCCGGACGGCGCGCTGCGCAAGCGACTTGAGGTGCGTCAGCCGATTTTGACCAATCAGGATCTGGAAAAGATCCGCAGTATCAGCAAGCATGCCGACAACGCGTTCCGTTCGGTCACCATCGATATCACTTGGCCCGTCAACGACGGTCAGAGTGGATTGGCCAAGGCGGTCGAGAGAATCAAGGAAGAAGTGAGCCGGGTGGTCGCGGAAGGCGTCAATATCCTGGTCTTGTCGGATCGCAACGTCAGCGCGGAGCGTATTCCGGTTCCCGCGCTCCTCGCCACCTCGGCCGTCCATCACCATCTGGTGGCGGAAGGCAATCGCACCGAATGCGGCCTGGTCGTTGAAACGGGCAGCGCCTTGCAGGTGCATCACTTCTGCCTGCTGGCAGGTTACGGCGCCGAGGCGATCAATCCTTATCTGGCGTTTGAAACGCTGGACGCGATCCGCCCGACCCTGACAGAGCCGATTTCCGAGCGCGATCTGCGCAAGCGCTTCATCAAGGGCATCGACAAGGCGATGCTCAAGGTGATGGCCAAGATGGGCATTTCGACCTACCAATCCTATTGCGGCGCGCAAATCTTCGATGCCATTGGGTTATCCAAGGAATTTGTCGACACCTATTTCAAGGGTACGACGGCCGCCATTGAAGGGGTCGGTATCGAGGACATCGCGCAGGAAATGGTGATCCGGCATCAAAACGCCTTTGGCGCGTCGCCGGTGTTGAGATCCATGCTCGATGTCGGCGGCGAATATGCGGTGCGCCAGCGCGGCGAAGAGCATGCCTGGACGGCTGAAACCATCAGCGCATTGCAGCATGCGGTGCGGGGCAATCTTCCTGAACGCTATCGGGAATTCGCGAAGATTTTGAACGACCAAGGCGAGCGGCTGCTCAATTTGCGCGGGCTTTTCCAATTGAAACCGGCTGGTGCGCCGGTGCCGCTCGACGACGTCGAACCGGCCAGTCAGATCGTCAAGCGTTTTGCTACCGGCGCTATGAGTTTCGGCTCGATCAGCCGTGAAGCGCATACCAATCTGGCCATCGCCATGAATCGGATCGGCGGCAAGTCGAATACCGGTGAAGGCGGCGAAGAGTCGGAGCGGTTCCGGCCTCTGACCAACGGCGATTCCATGCGTTCGGCGATCAAACAGGTGGCTTCGGCGCGATTTGGTGTGACGGCGGAATATCTGGTCAACGCCGACGATATCCAGATCAAGATGGCGCAGGGCGCCAAGCCGGGGGAGGGAGGTCAGTTGCCGGGACATAAGGTTGATGCGACCATTGCCCGTGTTCGTCATTCGACGCCGGGTGTCGGGTTGATCAGCCCGCCGCCGCATCACGACATTTATTCCATCGAGGATCTCGCCCAACTGATTTTCGATCTGAAAAGTGTCAATCCCGAGGCCCGTGTCAGCGTCAAACTGGTGTCTGAAACCGGCGTGGGAACGGTTGCCGCCGGTGTGTCGAAGGCGCGCGCCGATCATGTGACGATTTCCGGGCATGATGGTGGGACCGGCGCGTCGCCGCTCACCTCGATCAAGCACGCGGGCGGCCCTTGGGAGCTCGGGTTGGCCGAGACGCATCAGACCTTGGTCTTGAACAAGTTGCGCGGTCGCATCGCCGTTCAGGTGGACGGCGGGTTGCGGACGGGTCGCGATGTGGTGATCGGCGCATTGTTGGGGGCGGATGAATTTGGGTTCGCCACGGCGCCGCTGATCGCGTCGGGTTGTATCATGATGCGCAAATGTCATCTGAACACCTGTCCGGTCGGGGTGGCGACACAGGATCCAGAGTTGCGCAAGCGTTTCACCGGCCAGCCGGAGCATGTGATCAATTACTTCTTCTTTGTCGCCGAAGAAGTTCGCGAAATCATGGCGTCGCTCGGCATCCGGAATTTTGTGGATCTGATCGGTCGTAACGATCTGCTCGACGCCCGTCACGCCGTCGATCATTGGAAAGCCAAGGGGCTGGATTTCTCCAAGCTGTTTTACACGCCGAAGGCGGAATCCGGTGTGGCGATCCGCAATTGTGAAAAGCAAGAGCACGGGTTGAGCGACGTTCTTGACCGCAAACTCATCGCTCAGGCCCAGCCGGCCCTGGAGACCAGGAGGCCGGTGCAGATGACCTTCCCTGTTCGCAATGTCGATCGAACCGTCGGCGCCATGCTGTCTGGTGAAGTGGCAAGGCGTTTCGGTCATCACGGTTTGCCCGATGACACCATTTCGGTGCATCTGAACGGAACCGCGGGACAGAGTTTCGGCGCGTTCCTGGCGAAGGGGGTGACGCTGGAATTGACCGGTGAGGCCAATGACTATGTCGGCAAGGGATTGTCGGGCGGACGTATCGTCATCCTGCCGCCGGCGCAGTCGAAGTTGG
>DATNIV010000475.1:0-10129 GCA_035604255.1 Telmatospirillum sp.
TCCTCATTGATCTTGAAACTCGGCAAGGCGGCATCGTATTCAGGTCCGTAGTGGGAGCCGATCGAATTGCCGAGCACGTGGGCCGACAAATCCTTGACGCTGTTGAAGGGAAAGTCATGGTCGGCGCGCGTTACCAACACAACGGATTCGGTGCACATCGGGCCGGAGAACAGGAGGGTCTTCGCGCGTTCTTCGCTAAAGGACAGGCTGGGAACAATGCCCGCTCCAGCCTGAGCATTCTTAAGCGCACGAGCCCAAGGCATCGACTGAACATCCGGCTCATACCCGGCCCGATGCATGGCCTCGACGGCAATCTCTAAAATGTATCCGGTCGGTTTGCCGTCCTTCAGAAACATCTTTGGGGCGTTGGATTCACCGACAAGAAGGGGCAGGCGCGTTTTTGCCGGCCCATCAGCGGCAAGAGTGCAACCGACAAATGCGGTCGTGGTGAACGGGACGATGAACAACAATGCCAAGATTTTGCGATAGGGTGGCAGGATCGCCTCCGTCCGGTTTGTGCCGTCGTTTGATGCAACCCTGCTTCAACCGACATTCCCCCGATGGACGGCCTATCTGCCCACCTTCCGCGGTAAGGTAGCCCAACTCTCGGCCTTCGAGAAGCCGATCTCTCCCCCTTTCCCTCCCGCTTCGCGGGCCCCGCCGCTGAGGGAGAGGCCACCACACTCCTGTGGAGATCCGCTGATTTCATCACGCCCGCCTCGACAGGTCGCCATGCTATCCCTTAGACTGGCTTTCCAGCGACGTCTTGCGCGAGTTTCCGTGACTCTCTGTTTTCTCTTTGTTTGGATACCCTCGGTCTTGAGAGGCCGGGGATGATCGGTCGTTCCGTGCTGATTCTCTGCGCGACTGAAGGTCTGACCTTGATCTCTTTGACGTGGGGTCGGACGCCGCTGTCGGTGGAGAGTGATCGGTGAAATTGCCCAGATCGTCACTTCCTTGGACCGAGTTGCAACGGCGGCGGCGTGTGCGCGTGCTGGTCAGGCGCGTGGGCTTGGTTGGGTCCGGAGCCTCGATGATGGTCCTGGGGATCCTGACGGTGCCCACCCCGGTGCCGATCGGCTTCGTTTTCTTCGCCGTCGGGCTTTATCTGGTGGCCCGCGGTTCGAAGCGGGCGAGGCGGTCGGTCACCTATCTGCGCCGCCATGTGCCGCCCTTCTCGCGGGGGCTGAATATGATCAAGCATCGCCTCCCGCCACGGCTTCAGGCGTTTATCGAGCGCAGCGATCCGGGCGTTTGATCAGCTTTCCCCCTTCGTTACCCTGGCTCGCGGATGGGCATCGCGATAGACGGAGACCAGCTTCCCGGCATCGACTTCGGTGTAGCGCTGGGTGGTGGAAAGCGACGCATGTCCCAGCAACTCCTGAATCGTCCGCAAGTCGCCGCCACCCGACAGCAGATGGGTGGCGAAGCTGTGGCGCAGGGCGTGCGGCGTTGCCGTCTCCGCGAGGCCGAGCAAGGCCCTGAGTCGGCGCATTTGCCGCTGCACGACGCCGGGATTGAGTCGTTTGCCGCGGGCGCCGACGAACAGCGGGGCGCTTGGGCTGCCGGCATAGGGGCATTGCGCGAGATAGAGATCCACCGCTTCGACGACGGCCGGCAACAAAGGCACCAGGCGCTGCTTTTGCCCCTTGCCGGTGATCATCATGACGTCCCCCTTGGGGGCGTTGCCGCGATTTAAGCCCAGGGCTTCGCCCAGGCGCAAGCCGCAACCATAGAGCAGCGTGAGCAGAGCTGTGTCGCGGGCGGCCATCCAGGGTTCGTTCTGCAAATCCGCCGCGCTGCTGATAGTTTCCAGAGCCTCGTCGGTGGCCAGGGGTTTCGGCAGTCCGCGGGGCGGTCGCGGAGCTCGTACCGCCTTGAGCGCGGGATTGTGGACCAACTGGTTACGATCGAGATAACGAAAGAAGCTGCGCAACGACGACATGGCCCGCGCCATCGACGTGCGGCCTAATCCCTCGGCCGAACGGTGGGCAAGAAAACTACGGAAATCCGCAGGCTTCAGCGCGGCGAGATCGGCGAGGCGGGGGGTGCCGCCCAGATGTTCGGACAGAAAACCAAGGAAGCTGGCCAGATCGCGGCCATAACCGTCAAGCGTGTGCGCCGAGGCGCGGCGCTCACTGGTGAGCCACGCCCGCCAGGCGACCACAGTCGCCTGGAGCGAGGCGTCGCCCAGGAAAGGGATCAGTCCGCCGGCCACCAACGCTGAACGCAGTCTTCGATGACCCGCGCGAGGAACCCGAGCAGTTCGGTGCCTTGACCGCCGTGAAAACCTCGTTCGTTGCGCGACCCCAGGGCCATCAGGCCGCTGGGCAGACCCAGAGGACTCAACCGGACCAGGGCGCAGGAGGAGACCGATCCCGCCCCATTGCCGAAAATGGTTGGGTCACCGGTGGTCGACGACCGCAGCATGACGTCGCCCGCGCCCAAGGTTTGTTCCAGGAGGCCGGCCGGAAACGTCTGAATGCCGGGTATCGCGGGGACTGTCTCGTCACCCTCTTCAAAGCCGATGGTTGCGATGTCGACGTCGAGCAGGCTCGGCAGATCCTCGGCGATCACGCGGGCCAAGCCGGCCATATCGATGGCGCCCAGGATGGCGAGCGCCGCTTCATGGGTTCTGCTTTGCGTCGACATATTGCTGCGCGACGTGGTGATCAGATGTTCGGCGCACCCACGCAGATGGTCCATCTCTTCGCGCATCCTGCCGATCACATGCTGCTGCAGGTCGACGACCGGGCCAGCGTTGAAGCGGGATGGCGGCGCCAGTTTGCTGACCAAATCCGGGTGGTCGAGCAGGAAATTCGGATGGTTTTGCAGATAGGCGACCACTTGCTCGTCGCTGGCGGGCGGCAAAGACGTGCTGTCGGCCGTTTCGCTCTTGCGTGCCATGTCAGATATCCCGGTTTCGGTGGGGGCTAGCCTCCACCAGCGGAACATCGGAACCGGTGGCGATGCTCTGATTCTGAAAAAAGAAGGTCATTTCGTGAGTCATAGTCCTTCGGCCGGGAAGGTGCCGACTGGTGGTTCGACGGCACGGCGGTTAGAGTGTAGACCATGCTCTTCCCGACTGCCAATTCCCAAGCACAATCTTTTGAGCCCGGCGACGCGGTGGCCGTCCTTTTGCCATTGCCGTTGGCCGGCGCCTATGACTATTCGGTTGCTCCGGACCAAAGGCTGAGGGCCGGCGACTTCGTGCGGGTGCCGCTGGGGGCGCGTCACGTTTGCGGCGTGGTCTGGGGCGCCGGCCTCGGCATGGTGCCGGCGGAAAAGCGCCGCGCGGTCAGTCAGCCGATGGATTTGCCGCCTTTGCCTTTGGCGTCGCGCCAATTGGTCGATTGGGTGGCCGCCTATACGCTCTCGCCGCCGGGCGCGGTGCTCAAGATGGTGATGAGCGTTCCGGCCGCCCTCGAACCCTTGCCGCCCGAACCTGTGGCCTTCGTTGCGGGTCCTCTTCCGGAGACGCTGAAAATGACCGATGCCCGGCGGCGGGTCATGACGGCGGCTTGGCAACCGATGCCGGCCGCCGAACTGGCCCGGCAAGCTGGCGTCGGAGTTTCGGTGATCAAGGGCCTGGCCGACGCCGGCGCGCTTTGCCGAATCGCCCTGCCGCGCCGGGCGAAGACGGCGCTTCCCGATTGGCAACGGATCGGCCTGTCTTTGTCCGACGATCAGGCGGCGGCCGCGGACGTTCTTCGCGGCAAGTTTGCCGATGATTTTTCCGTGACCTTGCTGGAAGGAGTCACCGGTTCGGGCAAGACCGAGGTTTATTTCGAGGCTGTCGCCGAAGCGCTGGAACGCGGGCGCCAGACGTTGGTTCTGTTGCCTGAAATCGCCTTGTCGACGCAATGGCTGACCCGCTTCGAGCGACGGTTCGGCGTTTTGCCGCTGGAATGGCATTCGGAATTGGGGGTGGCGGCAAGGCGGGATTCCTGGCGCGCCGTCGCCGACGGCGAGGCAAAGGTGGTGGTCGGCGCGCGGTCGGCCTTGTTCCTGCCCTATCCCGATCTTGGTTTGATCGTCGTCGACGAAGAGCATGACTCGTCGTTCAAGCAGGAAGAAGGGGTGATCTATCACGCCCGCGATATGGCGGTGGTCCGGGCTCGCCTTGGCGGGTTACCGATCATTTTGGCTTCGGCCACGCCGTCGTTGGAAACGCGCACCAATGTCGAGAGCGGTCGCTACGCCCGCGTGCATCTGCCGCTCCGCCACGGCGGCGCGGACATGCCGGATCTCTCGGTGATCGATATGCGCCGCCATGCGCCGCCGCGTCAGTCCTGGCTTTCGCCACCGATGGTGGCGGCCGTCGAAGAAACCCTCTTGGCCGGTGAACAGGCCATGCTTTTTCTCAATCGACGGGGCTACGCGCCCCTGACCTTGTGCCGGGGCTGCGGCTTCCGTTTGCAATGTCCCCATTGTTCGGCCTGGCTGGTCGAACACCGCCAGGCGGGGCGATTGCAATGTCATCACTGCGGATATCTCTCGCCAAGACCGTCGCTTTGCCCGCAATGCCAGGCCGAGGACAGCTTTGTCGCTTGTGGCCCTGGGGTCGAGCGCTTGGCCGAAGAGGTGGCCGCCAAATTCCCCGACGCGCGCACCCGGATCATGGCCAGCGATACCTTAAACGGCCCTCGCGCGGCCGGAGAGTTGATCGAAAGCATGGAGCGTCGCGAGATCGATCTTCTGATCGGAACCCAAGTGGTGGCCAAGGGGCATCACTTTCCCCTGCTGACGCTGGTCGGCGTGATCGATGCCGATCTCGGTCTGGCCGGCGGCGATTTGCGGGCGGCCGAACGGACGTTCCAATTATTGTCGCAAGTGGCGGGCCGTGCCGGTCGTGCCGCCCATAAGGGGCGCGTCCTGCTGCAAACCTATCAACCCGAAGACAAGGTCATGCGGGCCTTGGTGTCCGGCGACGCCGACCAGTTCTATCAGACCGAAGCCGAGGACCGGCGTGTTGCGGGAATGCCGCCGTTCGGAAAGTTGGTGGCTTTGATCGTTTCCGGTCCCGATGCCGCCGCAGTCGACCGGGTCGCGGCCGAATTGGCGCGGTTGGCGCCGCGTGACCCCGCGATCGAAGTCTTGGGGCCGGCGCCGGCGCCGCTGGCTTTTTTGCGGGGCCGCCATCGCCGCCGCCTTTTGCTGAAGACGTCACGGTCCACCAAAGTCCAGCTTGTCATCCGCCACTGGTTGGCGAAAATTCGTCCGCCGGGCGGTGTGCGGATTCAGATCGACGTCGATCCTTATTCTTTTATTTAATAGCCATAATAATTATGGGTTCTTTATGACTTGTTCGACATATCCTGGAGTCGGCTTGCCAGCCATCACTCGATATGTTAGTTAACCCACGCATTGCCGGGAGTTGTTTGGTCGTTTGGGTGGGATTAGTCAAGAGATTCAATAGCTTCTGTGTCATTGCATTTCGTTGCGGCAACCGATGGGGACCAATCAAGTGTCATCCGAAGTCACGGGGTCAATCGCCGAACGTTATTCTGCCGCGCTGTTCGAGTTGGCCGAGCAGCAGTCTTGCTTGGACGTCGTCGCTCAAGACCTGAAAGCCCTGAGAGGGCTGGTTGCTGAGAGCGAGGATCTCCGCCGGTTGTTGAAAAGCCCGGTGCTCAGTCGGAGCGAGCAGCAAAAGGCGATCGGCGCCATTGCGGAACGCGCTCAGTTGAGCGTCCTTACCAAGAATTTTCTCGGACTGGTGGCGCGTAATCGCCGTCTGTTCGCCGTTGATGACATGATCGCCGCCTATCTGGCGCGACTTGCCGCCAAGCGGGGCGAGGTGACGGCCCAGGTGGCCTCCGCCGTGCCGCTGGCGTCAACGCAAATCGGGGCGATTGAAACCGCCCTCAAGACGGTCGTTGGCAGCAATATCACCTTGGACGTCACCGTCGATCCCGGCCTGCTTGGTGGCCTGGTCGTTAAGGTCGGCTCACGGATGGTGGACGGCTCGCTCAGGACCAAGCTGCAACATCTACAGATCGCTATGAAAGGGGTCGGGTGATGGAAATCCGCGCCGCGGAAATCTCCGCTATCCTGAAGGAACAGATCGCCAATTTCGGTACCGAGGCGGAAGTCGCCGAGGTTGGTCAGGTGCTCTCCGTCGGTGACGGTATCGCCCGTGTTTACGGCTTGGATAAGGTCCAGGCCGGCGAAATGGTCGAATTTTCCGGCGGCATCAAGGGGATGGCGCTGAACCTCGAATCCGACAATGTCGGCGTGGTGATTTTCGGCGACGACCGGACGATCAAGGAAGGCGATACGGTCAAAAGAACCGGCGCCATCGTCGAAGTGCCGGTGGGCAAGGGGTTGCTGGGCCGCGTCGTCGACGCGCTGGGGAACCCGATTGATGGCAAGGGGCCGATCCAGGCCGAAAAGATGTCGCGTGTCGACGTCAAGGCACCGGGCATTATTCCTCGCAAATCGGTGCATGAACCGATGTCGACCGGCATCAAGGCGATCGACGCTCTGATCCCCATCGGCCGCGGCCAGCGCGAATTGGTGATCGGCGATCGTCAGACCGGCAAGACCGCGATTCTGATCGACACCATTCTCAATCAGAAGCGCTTCAACCAGGGCAGCGACGAAAACCAGAAGCTCTATTGTATTTATGTCGCCATCGGCCAGAAGCGCTCGACCGTGGCGCAGTTGGTCAAGACACTGACCGATAACGGCGCCATGGATTATTCCATCGTCGTTGCGGCCACCGCGTCCGAACCGGCGCCCTTGCAATTCCTGGCGCCCTATTCCGGCTGCGCGATGGGTGAATATTTCCGCGACAACGGCATGCATGCCCTGATCATCTATGACGATCTTTCCAAGCAGGCCGTGTCCTATCGCCAGATGTCGCTCCTGCTGCGCCGTCCGCCGGGACGCGAAGCCTATCCGGGCGACGTTTTCTATCTGCATTCCCGTCTGCTCGAACGCGCTGCCAAGATGGGCGATGCCGCCGGCGCCGGTTCGCTGACGGCGCTTCCCGTGGTCGAAACCCAGGCCAACGACGTTTCCGCCTATATTCCGACCAACGTGATTTCCATTACCGACGGTCAGATCTTCCTGGAGACGGAGCTGTTCTATAAAGGCATCCGTCCGGCGGTGAACGTCGGCCTGTCGGTGTCGCGCGTCGGATCCGCCGCGCAGATCAAGGCCATGAAGCAGGTGTCCGGTTCGATCAAGCTGGAACTGGCCCAATATCGCGAAATGGCCGCCTTTGCTCAGTTCTCCTCGGATCTCGACCCGGCGACGCAAAAACTGCTGAACCGTGGCGCGCGATTGACCGAATTGTTGAAGCAGCCGCAATATTCTCCGATGTCCACCGAAGATGAGGTGGTGTCGATCTATGCGGGCGTGCGGGGCTATCTCGACAAGCTGGCGGTTGCCGATGTCGGCCGTTTCGAGGCGGCGCTGCTGAACGAGATGCATGCGAAGCACGCCGATATCCTGCTGTCCATCGTCAAGGACAAGCAGATCACGGCGGCGACCGAGGAAAAGCTCAAGGCTTGCCTCGACGCTTTCTCCAAGACGTTCGTCTGATCGCGGGGACGGCAAGTCCATGGCCAATCTCAAAGACCTAAGGCTCAGGATCGCCAGCGTCAAATCGACGCGAAAGATCACCTCGGCCATGAAGATGGTCGCGGCCTCCAAGTTGCGCCGCGCCCAAAGTTCGGCAGAATCGGCCCGGCCTTACGCTGTCCGGATGGAGCGCATGCTGGGCAGTCTGGCCGGGAGTTTGGCCGGACAGAGCGGCGCGCCGAAACTGTTGGCCGGAACGGGTAAGGATGCCGTTCATCTGGTCGTCGTCGTCACGTCGGATCGCGGGCTATGCGGCGGCTTCAACGGCGCCATCGTCCGGTCGGCCCGCGGCATGGTCGCCGATTTGCAGCGTGACGGCAAGACGGTGAAATTGCTGATCATCGGCCGGAAAGGCCGCGATCAGATGAACCGCGATCTTGGCCGCCTGTTCGTCGAAACCTATGACGGCATCGGCCGCAAGGGCGTGACCTTTGTCGAGGCCAAGGCGATCGCGGGGACGGTCGCCACGATGTTCGAGGCCGGCGAATTCGACGTCTGCACGATCATCTACAACCGGTTCAAATCGGCCATCTCCCAGGAAGTGACGCGCCATCAGCTGATTCCCTTTCCGGTGCCGCCGGCGCCGCAGGAAAACGGGGACGAGCAGGCTGGCAAGGCCCTTTACGAGTATGAGCCGAGCGAAGAGGCGATCCTCGCCGAGTTGCTGCCCAGGAATTTGTCGGTGCAGATCTTTCGCGCCCTTCTTGAGAGCAACGCGTCTGAACAGGGGGCCCGCATGACGGCGATGGACAATGCGTCTCGCAATGCCGGCGACATGATCAATAGCCTGACGGTCCGCTACAACCGTTCGCGCCAGGCCCAGATCACCACGGAACTCATCGAAATTATCTCCGGCGCGGAAGCGCTGTGACGGTCTACTCTAGGAGCCCGCTCTGATGTCTAAGAACAATGTCGGCACCATTACCCAGATTTTGGGCGCTGTCGTGGATGTGCGCTTCGATTCCGTGTTGCCCAACATGCTCTCGGCGTTGCGCACGGAAAACCAAGGCAAGCCCTTGATCCTTGAGGTGGCGCAGCACCTGGGTGAAAACACGGTGCGGACCATCGCCATGGACTCGACCGACGGTCTGGTCCGCGGCAATGAAGTGATCGACACGGGCGCGCCGATTTCGATGCCGGTTGGTCCCGAGACCTTGGGCCGCATCATCAATGTCATCGGTGATCCGATCGACGAGCGTGGTCCGATCGGCAACACCAAGACGCTGCCGATTCACCGTCATGCTCCCGAATTCATCGAGCAGTCCACCGAGGTCGAAATTCTGGTGACCGGGATTAAGGTCATCGATTTGCTGGCGCCTTATTCCAAGGGCGGCAAGGTCGGTCTGTTCGGCGGCGCCGGCGTCGGCAAGACCGTGTTGATCATGGAACTGATCAACAATGTGGCCAAGGCGCATGGCGGTTATTCGGTGTTCGCCGGTGTCGGCGAACGGACCCGCGAAGGCAACGATCTTTACCACGAGATGATCGAATCCGGCGTCATCAAGCTCGACGGACCGGGCTCCAAGGTGGCGCTGGTTTATGGTCAGATGAACGAGCCCCCGGGCGCCCGCGCCCGCGTCGCCTTGTCCGGGCTGACCGTCGCCGAATATTTCCGCGACGAAGAAGGCCAGGACGTTCTGTTCTTCGTCGACAACATCTTCCGCTTTACCCAGGCGGGCTCCGAAGTCTCCGCGCTGTTGGGCCGCATTCCGTCGGCGGTGGGCTATCAGCCGACCCTGGCCACCGACATGGGGACGCTGCAAGAGCGGATCACCTCGACCAAGAAGGGGTCGATCACCTCGGTGCAGGCCATCTATGTGCCGGCCGACGATTTGACCGATCCGGCTCCAGCGGCCTCGTTTGCCCATCTTGACGCCACCACCGTGTTGAACCGCGCCATCGCCGAGTTGGGCATTTATCCCGCCGTCGATCCTCTGGATTCCACGTCGCGCGTGCTCGATCCCAAGATCGTCGGCGAGGAGCATTATCAGGTGGCGCGTGACGTGCAGCGCATTCTTCAGACCTATAAGTCGCTGCAAGACATCATCGCCATTCTGGGCATGGACGAATTGTCGGAAGAAGACAAGCAGGTGGTCGCCCGCGCCCGGAAGATCCAGCGCTTCCTGTCGCAGCCCTTCCATGTCGCCGAAGTGTTTACCGGCAGTCCGGGCAAGCTGGTGTCTCTTGAAGACACCGTCAAAGGCTTCAAGGGAATCGTTGCCGGCGATTACGATCATATGCCGGAATCGGCGTTCTATATGGTCGGCGCCATCGAGGAAGCCATCGAGAAGGCTAAGAAAATGGCGGCGGAAGCTGCCTAATTTTAGGGTGAAGCATGGCTGAGAAGGTCGAATTCGAACTGGTCTCGCCGGAGCGTCTTCTTGTCTCCGAGCCGGTCGAGATGGTTGTGGTGCCGGGGTCCGAAGGCGACTTCGGCGCGTTGCCGCATCATGCGCCGATGCTGACGGCGGTGCGCCCGGGCGTTATCGACGTCTATCAGGACGGCAAGGTCAAGGACCGCATCTTCGTCGCCGGCGGG
>DATNIV010000476.1:0-5556 GCA_035604255.1 Telmatospirillum sp.
CGCGCCGGTTCGCATCGCGGCAAGCCGTCGCACGGTCTCAACCGAATAGATTTCGCCGGTCGGGTTGGCATATTTCGGGACGCACCACATGCCCTTGACGGTGGGATCGGCGACCAGCCGTTCGACCTCATCCATGTCCGGTCCCTGCCCGGTCATCGGCACCGGCAGCATGCGGATGCCGAAGTCCTCGCAGATGGCGAAATGCCGGTCATAGCCGGGAACCGGACAGAGAAAGGTTGGCGTCGGTCCTTGCGACCAGGGCGTCGGCGCGCCGGGAACCCCCTTGAGCAGCGCCCAGGTGATGCAATCATGCATGATGGCGAGGCTGGAGTTGTTGCCCACGACGATGCGCTCGGGCGGTGCCCCCACCATCGTCGAGAACAGGGCGCGAACCTCGGGCAATCCCTGCAAGCCGCCGTAGTTGCGGGCATCGACGCCGTCTTCGCTGTGATGGTCGCGATTGTCCGGCAAGCTTAACAAGCCGTTGGCGAGATCGAGCTGTTCCGGCGCAGGCTTGCCGCGCGTCATGTCGAGCGCGAGGCCCCGGGCACGGAAGGCGTCGTACTCGGCTTGGACGTCTCGGTGCAATGTCTGAAGGTCTGTGTCCTGGAGATCGGCGATCTGTTTCACGGGAACCTCAGTGTTCAAGGGAACGCGCCTGGGCGGCGGCGCCATCATGGACGAATGATAGACTCTTCGCCCGGCCCTTCGCACGGCTTTGTTCCTCTAAGGTGGCGGGCGCGCTACAATCATCCTCGTCCTCGACGGAGGTGACGCCCATGACCAATGTGACCAAGATCGTCTTTATCGGCGCGGGCAGCGCGGCCTTTGGCCTTAGCATGTATCGCGATCTGTTCACCACGAAGGAATTGACCGGCAGCACGCTGACCTTGGTCGACACCAATGAAGAGGCGTTGCGGCGCATGGGCGATTTGGCCGATGTGCTGAACAGCCGGGGCGACGCCGGGATTGTGATCGAGCGGACGACCGACCGCAGGGCGGCGTTGGTGGGCGCGCAGTTCGTCGTCAGTTCCGTCGCCATCGAACGCAACCGCTTGTGGAAGCTGGATTTCGAGGTGCCGAAAAAGTACGGCATCCGCCATACCTTGGGCGAAAATGGCGGGCCGGGCGGTCTGTTCTTCACCTTGCGGACCATGCCGCTGATTTTCGACATCGTCCGCGATGTCGAGGACCTTTGTCCCGACGCCCTGTTCATCAATCTGTCCAATCCCGAGAGCCGCATCGTCTTGGGCTTGAGCAAATACAGTCGGGTCCGGCCCTTGGGTCTTTGCCACGGTTTGTTCCTGGCGCGGTGGTTCATCTGCCAGATCTTGGGGTTGCCGGAATGTGAGGTGGATTTGTGGGGGGCTGGTCTGAATCATTTCCAATGGGTGATGCATCTCCGCGAACGGCGAACCGGGCGCGATCTCTATCCGCTGTTGCGGGAAAAGGAAAAGACCCACGACCCCGCTTTCACCCCCTTGATCCGCAAGCTGTTCCGGGCGTTCGGCCTGTGGCCGAGTTGCAGCGACGATCATACCGGCGAGTTCCTGGCCTATGGTTGGGAGGCCGGCGAACATGGATTCGACTTTGCCGAGGACGAACGCGGCCGCGGTATCCTTAAGGGGCTGATGGACGGCGTGATCGATGGCAGCCAGCCCATTCCCGACGATTGGCTGACGCCGTCCTGGGGAGAGCGGGCGGTCGCCGTGATCTGCGGAATCCTGCACAATCAGAAGCGGTTCATCGAATCGGGGATCGTTTGCAATCGAGGAGTGATTCCCAATCTGCCGTCGGACGTCGCGGTCGAGGTGCCGATGATTGCCGACGCCGCCGGCGTCCATCCCCTCTCGTTGGGCCCGCTTCCCGATCCCATCGCCAAAATGCTGATGGTTCAGGCCGGTGTGCAACAGCTTGCCGTCGAGGCGGCCATCCACGCGTCGAAGGACCTCGCCCTTCAGGCCTTGCTGATCGACCCGGTGATCAACTCGGCGACGGCGGCGACGCAGATCCTCGACGAGCTGTGGGAGGCGAACCGTCCCTTTATCCGCCCTTGCGTCTGACCGCCGCTTATCGCGCTAGGATGAGGGAACCGCGTCTTTTTCGCGAAGAGTGTCCTCAAGGCAATCTCTCAGGCGGCGAACCGCGTCCGATATCGGACGCGGCCGGCAGGATAGGGACAGGACGATATCCGGGAGCGTGGGCAGGCCTTCGCCGAGGCGGCGCATTCCCGGAACGACCATGTCGACAGGCGCGAGACTGACGCCCATTCCGGCCAGCACGGCACTTTTGACCGATGTCCAGTTCGCCGCGGTGCAGACGATGTCCCAAGGCGTGTCCGTGTTTGCCAGGGCTTGCAAGGCCATTTGCCGATAGAGATTTTCTTCCCGCGGCAAGACGAGGCGGACCTCGCCAAATTGGGATGCAATCATTTGTTCGCCGGCCACCCAGACAACGGGGATCGGCCGGGTTAGCCGATTTTCCGATGTGGTGGCGAGACAAACAGTGACGACCACGTCCAAATGGTCGTCTTGCAGGTCTTCCTGCAAATCGGTGCTTGTCTTCACGTCGATGGTGACAGCGGCGCTTGGGTAGTCCTTGGCGAACGTCTTCAACAGCGTTTGGAGGTCAATGGCGGCATACTCCTCGGGAAGGCCGACACGCACCAATTCTCTTGGGTCTTCCTTTCTCATCCGCTGCATGACCTCATCGTTCAAAGACAAGATGCGTTTCGCGTAATCGAGAAGGATATCTCCTTCGCGTGTAAGCGAAAGGCCATCCGTTGAACGGGTGATCAAGGGAAATCCGATCATGTCTTCAAGTCGTTTGACGCGGAGACTGATGGCCGGCTGGGTGCGAAAAAGACGATGACTGGCGGTGGTAAAGCTGCCGGTCATCGCAATGGTGAAGAACGTCCGTAGTAACGATAAGTCAAGATCGCGATCCATACCGCTTATTCCTGCGAAAATTACATCCAGTGATAATCTGGATGACAATATCCGCATCTATGGCGCGATATCTCCGGGCTCCCATATGCTCAGAAGATGTGTGTTCGGCGATGGAGTCTGTCTACTTTTGGGAGCGCTCGACCGAGTCGATCGAGGGTGGCAAACCAACCGAAAACACAGTGCCCTTGCCGAGGCGGGAGCGAACCGAGAGCTGGCAATTCATCAAGCCGCAGAGGCGCTGCACGATCGACAATCCGAGCCCCAGGCCGTGACGGCGATCCCGTTCCTCATTACCGACTTGATAAAATTCTTCGAAGATCACCTCAAGCTGGTCGGGCGCGATACCGATGCCGGTATCCCAAACCTCGATGAAAGGCAACCCATGGTGCCGGCGACAGGCAAGCAGGACGCCTCCCCGCTCCGTATATCGCAACGCGTTGGTAGTCAAATTGGCGATAATGCGAAGGAGCGCCATCCGGTCGGCCATCACCGTAATCTCGGGGCAATGCATTCTAAGCTGCAACCCTTTCTCCGCGGCGAGCGGAGCATAGTCGGAGACGATCGCGCCAAACACCTCGGAGAGGGAGACCGGTTCATTGAGGATCGTTTCCTGCCCCGCATCGAGCTTCGCGAGATCCAGGAGCGAGGTCAGCAAGGCTTCGCCAGCGGCCATGGCACGGTCGAATTTGGCCAACACGTCGATTTGCCGCGTGTCGGTGGCGGACGCTTGCAAGACCGAATGGAACAGGCGCATCGCCTGGAACGGCTGGCGCAGATCGTGGCTTACCGCCGCGAGGAACCGCGACTTGGCCTCGTTGGCAATCTCCAAGGCCAAGGTCCGGACTTTGACCAGATCATCCAAATTGTCATCCTGGATTCGGATGGCCTCTTCGACCTGGAGGCGGCGGAGGATTTCCCACCAGAGGATGGCAATGACCACCAATATCAGAGAAACGACAACGAGAGCGCCGACGGAGAGGGTCCAGAAGATGCGCGTGTTCTTACTTTCTTTTTGCGCGGCGCGATCCGTGAGGCGCCTCTCTTCGTCTGTTTGGGCCGTTGCGATCGTCTTATGGATCTGCTCCATGAGCGGCGTTTCCAAGTGGGATGCCACCATTGACTGTGTCGCTTCGAAGCCTTGGCTGCTCCGCGCCATCACGGCCTCGTCCAGTTCGGCCAATTTCATCTGCGTCAACTGCGTAATGTCGGCCAACCGGCGTTGTCGCGCCGGGTTGTCCGCCGTCAGACGATCCAGGGCTGCAAGTCGCTGGGTCACGGCCTCGCGGGCATGGGTGTAGGACGCCCGAGAACCGTCACGCCCGGTAATGATAAAATTGCTTTGCTCCGTCTCGGCGGCCAGTACGTCGGACTGCAATCGTTCGAGTGTCTGAATGACATCAACGGTGTGCATTTGCCGGTGGTCAGCGTCGGCCAGGGCGGACATGTTTCGATAGGACTGCCAACTGACGGCGATCAGAATGGCGATCGCAATGGCGATGGCAATGACCATAGCTATTTGGCGCAATGGCCGGGGCGTTGTTTTTTGAAATGCCAAGTTCACCATGGTGCGTGCATCTTCCAATCTTCCGACATCTTCAGTGAACACAAAAGGAACGTCCATCTCTTTTCGTGGGAAGACTTATACCGACTTGCGATTATCGGACCCGACTGCCGATCTTCCTGTCGCTTTTCGGGCCGCCGATGCCGGAGCGCCGCCGACCATGGAACAATGTTGGGTGTCATCGAATTGACGCATGCAATAGGAATAATTGCGTGCTTCTATGCCCGTGTTACCTGCTTTCGCTTCGTCTTGTTCCTGCAAATGAGTAAATTATGCCGTCATTCTTTATCCGACCTGCCAAAATCGGTTTTGCCGCAATTTTGACGATCGTCGCGATGCAATCGGCATTCGCTCAATCAGCTTCTTACGAGCCGCCGGTTACGCTTCTGTCCGACGCCATTGACTACGATGTGCGTGCTGACGGCACGTTTTCGCGCGAGGTGAAGGCCAGCTATCGAATCAACAATGACCAAGGCGTCAAATTGCTCGGTCAGATTTCCAGCGGCTACAGCACCTCGCTGCAGGAGTTGGAGGTGATCGCGGCTTACACGATCACGAAAGATGGCCGGCGTCTCGATGTGCCCTCCGATAAGATCATGCTGCAACAAAGCCGGCTGAGCGCCAATGCGCCGACGTTCGATGATCAAAAGGTGAAAACCATCGTTTTTCCCGACGTTGAACCCGGCGCCGTCGTCTCTGTGCATCTTCGCAAGACGCAGAAGACTCCGCTTTTTCCCGGGGCTTTCTCGATGTTCGAAGAATTTCCTCGGAGCCATGACATCGTTTCGGCCACGCTGACTTTGCGCGTGCCGAAAGCGCTGCCGCTTGCCGTCGACGCCGTCGATCTTTCGGGTGGCGAGGTCGATTCCGGCAATGATGATAGCAAGCTGTGGCGGTTTTCGATCGAACACACCACAGCTCACGCGCCGGAACTCGGCTCGGTGAATCTTGGCGATGTCAGTCCTCGCGTGACGGCGACGACGTTTCCCAGTTATGAGGCAGCGGCGAGCGCCTACCTTGATCGAGCCGGGCCAAAGGCGGCGGTGA
>DATNIV010000477.1:0-4650 GCA_035604255.1 Telmatospirillum sp.
CACCATGGACGACGCCGAGGCGGTCATTTCAAGACGCAGCTTTCCGGGCCAAAGGAGCGATGCGCTCATAAAGCCCTCGAAACCGAAACAATCGTCCCACGGGCCCGGTCGCGGCGCCAGGCGGCGACCCGTAGGAAGTTCGTCCGGACCGGGCTCCTCCTGCCAATCGGCGGAGAACGCAATGTTCAACGCCTCGTCTTCGGATCCGGTTGGCACCGGCGTCGTCTCCCCGGCATTGCCCACCCACTTCCGGAACCACGGATGCCAGCCTGCCGCGGCCGGAAACGTCTCACCGGAGGAGGCGATGCTCACCGTGGAGGACAGCGCGTTGTCTTTCAACGCGTAGCGCTGCGTGACGAGCCCTTTCCATGGCCACGGATCATCGAGTTGGAGTTGAAATTCGGCCATCGTCGGGGATGTCTCGACGATCGCCCATGGCCCGAAACAGGCCATTCCATGCAACGCATGCGGCGGCTTGTTCACAGGCAGCCGAAATTCGCTCCCCTCGAACCGCAGCAAGCCGTCTTGCAGACGCCCCACCCAGGGAACCATCGGAAAACTGCCATATTGGAAAGCCCGTCTTGCCGGGTTCCACGGCCGCAGGAGTTCGTATCCGAACGCCGTCAGCGAGGTGAGGCGGCACCCATCGGCAGGAAAAATCGTCGCTGTCAGATCCCCGTCGCGCAAGTGAACGCGAGGTCCCCGGGGACCGGGCCAGGGCGCATCGAATGCTTTTCGAACCGCCAGATAGGATGGGTCGTCAGTGAAGAGAGACATATCATCCCCTGGGTTTCAGTGGTGCGATGATCGCTGCCGCGTCCTTTCCTCCCCATCCGGCCGCTCGCGCCAGCGAAAAGACGGAGAGTCCGGCCGCGGCCACCGGGGTCGGCACGCCCCAGGCGGCAGCCGCGTTGACCGACAAACGGAGATCCTTGGCGGCCAGATCGACGGCGAAGCGCGGCTTGAAATCTTCCTCCATCATCCATGCCAGACGAATATCGGCTTGTGTCGACCACCCTCCTGTCGTGCGCAACGCCGCAGCGAAGGTCTTGGAATCGATCCCCGCCTGGCGCGCCAGCAAATAGCCTTCCGCCAACACGGCCAGATTGGTCATGCCGATGAGATTGGAGATCAGTTTGAACATGGTCGCGCCTTCGACCGAGCCCATCTCGTAGGTGACGCTGGCCATATGGTCGAGCAGGGGTTTCAATCGTTCGACAGCGGCGGCATTGCCTCCAACGAAGACCGGAATCTCGCCGGCTTCCGCCATCGCCGGTGTCTTGCCGAGAGTGCAGGCGACAAAGGACGCGCCCGTCCTGCCTTCGACGAGATCGCAGACGCGCCGGGATGTGGCGGGATCGATGGTCGACAGGTCGACCGCAATCGCCCCCTGGTCGAGACGGCCATAATGTTCGGTCCAGAAGGCCTCGACGAGCTCCGGGGTCGGCAGGCAGGTGAACACCACCTGCGATCCCTTGAAAACACCGGCAGAATCCGGCGCCCCAACGGCACCGTGCTCGATCATCCGATCAACCGCCGCGGGGACGATGTCATGAACGAGGATGGTCCAAGGACCGGAGGCGAGCCGTCGCGCGACGGCACCGCCCATCGTCCCGAGCCCGACGAAACCGATGTTTTTCGGCCAAACTTGCGCATTCATGCCGCTTTCTCCTCTTTGGCGACGAGCGACAGGACGGTTTCGTCTTCGGCGTCAACGTTGGCGCCAATGGGTTCCCACCGAATGAGCACGCAGGTGAGAAAACCGACCAGGGGCACGATCGCCAACCAAAGGAAGGCGTCCGTCCCCAGGCTCTGCCACAGAATCGGCCAGAAAATGAGCCCCGCGATGGCGCCCGTCCGCATGATGGCGCGCGCGAATCCGACGCCGGCCGGACGAATGCTGGGAGGATAAGAAAGGGTGGCGATGGTCATGCCGAGACCGCCCGGCCCCGCCGAATGGAAGAAAATGATCAGGCCAAGCAGAACCAAGGCGATCCAGGGATTTCCCTTCCCCAAGTAGCCCAATGTCAACAAGGCGACGACGACCAAGCCAAACCCGATCATCGATTGCCGACGCGAACCGACTTTGCGAACGATGATCGATCCGATCGCGCCCCCGGTGATGCCGCACAAGGCATTGACCGCGGCGGATCCCCACAAGGCGTTCGTCAGACCGCCCGCGAGGATTCCGGCCAGGGTCAACGGCAGATAAACACCGACCGCATTGTACTGCCAGGCCTGCATGGTTGCGACGACGCAGCCCAGAACGGTCCGCCGTCCATAGGCCCCCTGAAAAAGAACGCGATAGGACCCATGGAACTTCACCGGCGTTTCGCGCTCGTTTTGCACGTCCGCGGCAACCTCGGCATTAATCCCATAGCGTTCGGCCAGGATGCGGCAGGCCTCGCCATAACGATCGGTGCGCGCCGCCCACATGGCGGATTCCCCGATATAGACATAACGAAGGACCATGACGAGAACGGCAAAAAGAGAGCCGATGAAGATACCGTACCGCCACAGGTCGGCCTCGGCCACACTGGCTGAATTCAACGGCAAGAGCACAAGAAAGACGACGGTCGTCGAAAGATACCACCCCATTTGCCAAAGATTGACCGACATCCCGGACTTCTTCGAAGACGCGCCGCGCAACTCGGCCACGGCGCCGGTCGCCAGGGGAAAATCGATGCCGAGGCCGATCCCCATCACGATGCGGCAAGCCAGGACCCACCAGATGCTCGGCGCAATAGCGACGGCAAACGCGCCGAGTGTGCAGCACCCCATCCCGATCAGAAACGCCTTCTTCTGCCCGAAGGAGTTGATCACCCGATTGGCGAGCAAACCGCCGATGAGCGCCGCCACAAGCACGGACGCATTGACCGTCGCCGCCAAACCGGGCGAAATTCCGAATTGTGCGGCGATATATTTGTTCCCGAATCCGATCATCGCGGCCTGATAGGCGTCGATTAAAACGCCACCCAAGGCGATGAAGGTGATCCCGATATTCGAATGAATCGCCGGATGACTATTGATGAGATCGATGACGTCTTGTGGACGCCTGATGGTGAACGAAGGCTGAGTTGATATCGCACTCATGGTCTTGTCCTGTTTCTATGCCGACACTTTCCTGGAAGACAGCCGATTCGACGCGATGGACGGAGGCCGCCACCGACGCGGCGACGGTCATTCGGAAAATTTGAGCAGCACTTTGATCGAAGAGGGTTCTTGGGCGCGGGCGTAAGCCGCCGACGCCTCATCGACGGAAAAGATGTCCGTGATCAGATCTTTGGTATCGAAACGCCCGTCTTCGAGCCACCCGATCACGGCGTCGAAATCCTCGGGAACATACATCCCCGAGTTGATGAGATTTCTTTCGAATCGCTGCATGCTCGGCAGAGGGATTTCCCGAGGACCGGACGGCACCCCCATGCATACGACAACACCGCCGGCCATCACTTTTGTGCAGGCTTCGTTCAGCGTCGCCTGGGCGGCAACGACATCGATGACACCGGTAAATCGTTCCATGTCCCCGAGTTGCCCCGGAGCAAAAACGCGATGCGCGCCCAATTTCAACGCAAGCGTACGCTTGCGCTCGTCCGGCTCGATGACGGTGATTCGCTCGGCACCCTCGATTCGCAGCGCCTGGACGATGGAAAGACCGATCGTCCCGGCGCCGATCACCAGAACATCTTCCCGTGTCTCCACAGGCATCCGATTGACGCAATGGCGGGCGCAAGCGGCGGGTTCGGCAAAGGCCAGCACATCGAGCGGCAGCGCCTTTGACGCGATATGAATATTGCGCGCCGGAACCACATGGGAGGAGCGGCCAAATCCAGGCGCGCGAAAACCCGCGACCATCGGCGGTTCGCATAGGTTGAAGCGTCCGGACCGACAGGCCCGGCACGTCATGCAAGCCATAATCGGATCGACGACAACGTGATCGCCAACCGACACGGTCGTCACGCCCGCGCCGACTTCGGTCACCACAGCTGAAATTTCGTGCCCGGGAACCACGGGCGGTCTCGCAAACGGATGACCACCCGCCAAAACATGCAAATCGGACCCGCAGACACCAAGATAAGCCGGTGCAATTCTGACGTCTTGCGGCCCCAGAATTTGCGGCGGAACATCAACTTTCTCAGACGTTACGGCGCCTATCGCGGTGAATTTGATTTGAGATACTTTTGTCATGCTATCCTCCTTTTATATTTTATTATGGATGGTTGGCATTCTGCTCAATCGGAGATCACCGTTTGGACATCGCCTCGTCGACGACTTCACTCAATCTCCGGAACCTGGGAACGGACACATCGCGCAACATCGACGGCATGTCCGCAGCGCCGATCACCGAGGCCCAGACGGCGCGGCCAGCGAGAAATCCCGAGGCGCCCGCCGACATGGCGATACGCACGGCGCGCCCGAAGAGATCCGCTTGAACGCCCGAGGAAAGAATGACCCAAGGCATCGAGATCTGGTCGTTCAAGCGACGGGCGGCGTCGTAGATCTCCTGCTCCGTCCCTTTTCCACCCAACGGCATCTCGGCCTTATACAGATCGGCCTCGGTCCGTCCGAGTTCCGCCGCCGCTTTGACGATGGCGTCCTCACGGTCGAAATCCATCCCCCGTCTCGGCGGACGGACGACCGGCTCGATGA
>DATNIV010000478.1:0-3038 GCA_035604255.1 Telmatospirillum sp.
GCGCGTGCGATGACCCGGCTTTACGACGCCCATCTACAGGCGGTCGGCTTGACTCTCACACAGTACTCACTGCTTTCCAACCTCATCCGCCGTGCACCGCTCAGCATTCATGATTTGGCGGCGGCGATGGGGATGGACCGGACCAGTCTTTCGCGCACGTTAACGCCGTTGAAGGACCGCGGAATGATCGATTTCGGTTCGGCAGCGGATCGTCGCAGCAAGGTCGTCTTGGTGACGGAGGAGGGGCGGCGAGCCCGTCAAGCAGCTGAACGTCACTGGCGGGCGGCGCAAGACGCGTTGCAAAAGAAGCTCGGCGCGGAGGCGGTGGCCGAATTTCACCGGCTGCTCGATCTCACGTTCGAGCGATTGACCGAATAGCAAGCCTTTCGTACGTTATTTCATCTCGATCGGCGCCATTTTCAATTCGGCGTCTTGGGTCGTGAGAAAGGCGCTCAGGGGTCTCAGTCCCTCCACAAGGCGGATGAGCTGCATTTCAGTCCCGGAAGCGCCCGTCAGCCCGTTGGGGAGGCGGCCGTTACGGGCCATTTCCAGCAGATATTCGAACGGCTGCTTGACGCGAGGGAACTGAACCAGCGAGACCGGCATTTGCGAAGGCAGCCGAGCCAAGTCTCGAATTTGGACGATAGCCGTCGCATAACCACCATTCAGATCGACCAGGCCGACTCGTTTGGCCGCATCGCCGGGCCAGATGCGTCCCCGGGCGATCTTGTCCATATCCTCAGGCTTCAGTTTGCGCCCCACTTGGGCCTTCTGCGTGAAATCGCCATAGATTTGGTCGAGAATGACGTTCATCCGGTCCCATCCGGCGCTGGAGAAGCCGCTATTGGAACTCCAGATGGCGGCATTCTGGCCGTTGTGGACTTCATCCCACGAGACGCCGAACTTCTTCCACAGGTCGGCCAGGACCATCTTGCCCGTAAAGACGCCAATGGATCCCGTGATGGTACCCGGTTCGGCGATGATGCGGTCGGCGGCCATGGCGGCGAAATAGCCCCCGGATGCAGCCACATTCCCCATGGAAACGATCACCGGCTTGCCGGAGGCGCGGGCGTTGCCGACTTCGCGCCAGATGGAATCCGACGCGCTATATGAGCCCCCGGGACTATCGATCCGGAACAGGATCGCCTTGATCTCGGGATCCTTCGTGGCATCGCGGAAGGCCTTGGTGATCAGTTCGGACGACATTACATTGCCACTGGCCAAGGGACTGCCTTCGCCGTCGCCGCGCTGCACGGCGCCGACGCCGTAAATCAGGGCGACCTTAACGGCGTTGGGTTCGGGCTCAAGTTTGGCAGCGTAGCGATGCAGATCGATCGGCTTGGCCCCACCTTCCGTGAGCGTCTTTTCCACTTCATCCCAATAGGCGAGTCGATCGACCAATCCCCCCGTCTTCGCCTCCTCGGCCAACAAAGGGGCGTGGTCGATCAATGTCTTGACCTGAGAGGCCGACAGGCCGCGGCCTTGGGCGATGCCGTCGACGGCCTGGCTGGTCCAGGAATCAAGTAACATTTGCAGCGATTCACGGCTTTCCTTGGTGAATTTGGTCTGCGTGAAGGTTTCAATGGCGGACTTATACTCATGGCGCGCGCCGAACTCGGCCTTAACGCCCAGCAGATCGAGTGTTCCCTTGAAGAACGGACTTTCCGCGACGAATCCTGTCAACCCAACGTTGCCGGACGGTTGAAGCCAGATCTCCTGGAAGGCCGAGGCGATGTAGTAGGGCACCGTGCCATTGCTGCTGTCGCCGAGGCCCGTGGAGAACAGCACGGTCCGCTTGTTCGATTTGCGAAAGGCGAGGATGGCGTCACGAATTTCCTGAGCCTTGGCCATACCGAAAGCCCCACTGTCGAGGCGTGCGACCAAAGCGGTGACTTTCGGGTCGCGAGCCGCCCGATCCAGCGTTTCCACCAAATCCTTCAGAACGTATTTGTCTCCCATCTCCAGTTGCGAGAAGGGGCTGTTCGGAGACATTTCCGCCACGCCGGCGTTCAAATCCAGCTCAAGGACCATCTGTTTGGGCAACGGTTCGGGGCGTTGCCGATAGGCGGCAAAGGCGCCCAGGCCGGCGATCGCCAGCGTCAGGCTTCCAATGACGGCCAGGATCACAAGGACGATGCGACCAAAAAGCCGCATGGCGAAATCTCCCAACGCAATTGACTGGCTTGGTTATGGGGTGTCCAGGCTCGAGGGTCAATCCAATAGAAGGTCACATACGAGGGCAATCGCTTGAACGCGCGACGGCTGTTTCACGCAACCGATATCTCATCGCGTTAGCGCATTGAGCGCGCCGTAGCGCGTGCCGAAGGCACGCAGCGAGGATAGCCAAGGGCGCGGATGCGCCCGCCGGCGCTTGAGGAACTTGATAGAGCCGGGGCAATCGCTTTCAAGCGATTGCCCCGGGGTCACATTTCTTGCGATGGGACGAGGGAGGCCTTAGAGTCCTCGAATGAGTGAAAGTCTGTCGATCGTTTCGGCGCGCCATTGGCATCGCTTGGCCGATGGGCGCCTGCAATGCGATGTCTGTCCACGATTCTGCAAATTGCACGACGGGCAGAGGGGGGTGTGTTTTGTTCGCGCCCGCCACGACCAGCGGATCGTGCTGACCACTTATGGTCGCTCTTCGGGTTTTTGCGTCGATCCGATTGAGAAAAAGCCGCTCAACCATTTTTTTCCAGGGACGCCGGTGCTGTCGTTTGGAACAGCCGGATGCAATCTCACCTGCAAGTTTTGTCAGAACTGGGATATCAGCAAGGCGCGCCAACTTGATCGGCTGAACGATTCCGCGTCGCCGGATGCCATAGCGGAGGCGGCGGTGCGTTTGGGATGCCGTTCGGTCGCTTTTACTTACAACGATCCTGTGGTTTTTTTGGAATATGCCACCGACGTTGCGGATGCCTGTCACGCCCGCGGGTTGAAAACAGTCGCGGTGACGGCCGGCTATATGGCGGACGAGGCTCGTTCCGATTTCTACGCGCATATTGATGCCGCCAACGTGGATCTCAAGGGGTTTACCGATC
>DATNIV010000479.1:0-2338 GCA_035604255.1 Telmatospirillum sp.
GTTCAGGGCCTCGCCGAAGCGGCCGGAAAGATCGGCGATGTGGTGAGACTGATCAACGATATCGCCAGCCAAACAAATTTGTTGGCGCTGAATGCCACGATCGAAGCGGCACGTGCCGGTGATGCCGGCAAAGGGTTTGCCGTGGTTGCCGGCGAAGTGAAAAGCTTGGCCAACCAGACGGCCAAAGCCACCGAAGAGATTTCGGCGCAAATTGTCGCCGTGCAAAATGCAACGAAGGACGCCGTGGCGGCCATTCAAGGCATTGGCAACACCATCGCGCGCATCAATGAGATCGCCTCAACGATCGCCGCCGCCGTCGAGGAACAGGGCGCCGCCACGCAAGAAATCGCCCGCAACGTGCAACAGGCGGCGCACAGCGGATTAACGCTGACCACCAACATCTCGTCGGTGAGTTCAGCGGCCAACGACACCGGCCAAGCGGCCGGCGAGGTGACGGGCGCCGCGAGCAGCCTTTCGCAACAGGCCGAGCAAATGACCAGTCAAGTCGGCGCGTTTCTCAGCAAGGTCCGCGCGCTCCACTGAACGGCGCCACTCAGCGGAAATCGTCCACGACGATCCCGAAGCGGCGCACCTTGTCGTAAAATGTTTTGCGGGGAATGCCCAGCGCCTCCACCGTCGACCTCACGTCGCCCTGGTACAAGGTGAGGACATTTTTGATGACGCTTTTTTCAAAAATGTCGATCTGCTCGGGAAGATTGAGCGGAGCTCCGACCGCGGAACTGGTCGCGGCGATTTCCTCCTCGTTGAGCACACCGAGAACGAAGCGGTCGGCCGTGTTTTTGAGTTCGCGCACATTACCGGGCCAGGAGTGGGAGTTCAGCTGGTACAAGATCTGCGGCGTCAATTTGGGGGGATCGCGATGATAACGGGCGGCCGCCTTGAGGACGAAGTGCTGAAACAGCAAAGGGATATCCTCGCGTCGTTCCCGCAATGGCGGTATCTGAATGGTCACGACGTTCAACCGATAATAAAGGTCTTCGCGAAACCGCCCTTCGGCGCTCGCCTGCTTCAAGTTGGTTTTCGTCGCCGAGACGACGCGGATGTCGACGGGAACCGTCTCATTCGACCCCAAAGGCTCGACGGTGCGTTCCTGCAGGATACGGAGAATCTTCACTTGCAGAGAAAGCGGCATACTTTCGATCTCGTCGAGAAACAAAGTCCCTTTGTGAGCGAATTGGATGCGTCCGATCCGACTCTTCGCCGCGCCGGTAAAGGTTCCCACCTCGTAGCCGAACAACTCGCTTTCGAACAAACTTTCGGGTAAGGCGCCGCAATTCAAAGCGACGAAATTGTGGGATCGCCGCTCACTTTGATGATGCAGCGCTCGGGCGACCAATTCTTTTCCAGTCCCGGTTTCGCCCATGATCAAGACATCGGCATCGGTTTCCGCCACCGATGCGATAATGGTCCGGACCCGTTCCATGGATGGCGCCCGGCCGATCACGACATTGTCGCTCGATGCCGCCAATTCGTCCTTGAGACGCCTGTTTTCCATGATCAAGGTACGCCGTTCAAGGGCTCTGCGCACCGTATCGACCAGGATTTCAGCGGGAAACGGTTTTTCCATAAAGTCGTAGGCGCCACACCGAACCGCGCGCAAGGCCATGGCGATATCACCATGGCCGGTGATCATGATGACAGGCAGATTGGGATCGATCTCCAAGGCCCGCTCCATCAAGGCGAACCCATCCATTCCCGGCATCCGCACGTCCGTGATCAAAGCCCCGCAATCGCGGGTGATCAGCTTCAACGCCTGTTCACCGCAATCGCAGTTGATAACCTTGTGCCCAGCCAGTTCAAGGGTCTGTTTGCCCGTATTTCTGATCTGGGGTTCGTCATCGACCAACAAGATCGTCAGAGTCACGCTGCCTCCGTCCGACGCAGGGTTAAGGTGAAAACCGCACCGCCGTCGGGATGGTTGGCGGCGCTCAACTGTCCCCCGAAATCCCTGACGATACCCTCGGAAATCGATAGTCCCAGGCCGAGCCCCTCGCCGGTCGGCTTGGTGGTGAAGAACGGATCGAACATATGGGTTTTAGCGTCGTCCGTAATCCCCACCCCACTGTCCTTCACGGCGATTTCGACCGTTAAGGCCGTGTTCGATACGACGATCGACAGGCGGCGCTCCGCAACAGCGCGCATGGCATCAAGCGCATTGCGCAGCAAATTGATCATCACCTGCTGGAATCTGACGCTATCGGCCCAAACACGCAGATCGGACGCCGGCCGGATCCACTCAAGACTAATGTTCTCCGAGCGGATCGCCCCCCCCAGCAAAGACAACGCACCGTCAACGGCATCGGTGACGGCAACCGCC
>DATNIV010000480.1:0-3428 GCA_035604255.1 Telmatospirillum sp.
CCTCGCTGCTGGTCATCCTGTCCGGCAAACCGGGGAACTCGGCACGCTTCTACGCGCTTCAATCTTTCGTTCTTGTTCTCTTGTTCCTGGCCCTGGCCGAAGTGTCGGACTCCCACGAACTCTATCTGTGGTCAGCCTCGGCCTTCGTCACCAAGGTCGTGTTGGTTCCCGCCATCATGTACCGGGCCTTTGCCAAGCTGTCCGATCCCAAACTCGGCTCCGGCGCCGTCATGCCGCCGGCCCTTTCGGTGATGCTTGCCGCCGTGGTGGTCATTCTTTGCTTCTGGGTCGTCTCGGGCGTGGCGCTTCCAGCGGCGACGGCCATCAAACCGGCTCTCGCGGTATCGCTCGCTCACTTCTTCCTGGGGCTCGCCTGCATCGTCACGCAGCGCAACATCCTGAAGCAGGTGTTCGGCTATTGCCTGATGGAAAACGGTTCGCATTTGACCCTGGCCCTGCTGGCGGCCAAAGCACCGGAACTGGTCGAGGTCGGTATCGCCACCGACGCCATTTTCGCCGTTGCGATCATGACCGTCCTCGGAACGAAGATCTTCCTCACCCTCCATACGCTTGACGCCCGCAAGCTCACGACCTTGAAGGGATGACCCAAATGGTATCCTCGATCCTGCCTCTTCTGATTCTTTGCGGCCCCTTGGCGATTTCGGCAATGGTTTTCCTCATGCCGGCCCGCAGCCCGTCGCCGCGATGGTTCGAGTTGGCGCACCTCGCTTCGATCACCTTCGTTCTGGCGCTTTCGATCATGATCCTCGGTCGCGTTATCGCCGGCGACAATCTGGCCGCGCTCGGAAATTGGCTCTATGTCGACTCGCTTGGCGCCATCTTCCTGATGCTGATCGGTGTCGTCGGTTTCCTGACCGGCCTTTATTCGCTGAGCTACATTCGCCACGACCTGAAAACCGGCGCTCTCGACACTACGAAAGTGAAGCTCTACTACGGCTTCTTCAGTCTGTTCCTCTTCACCATGCTGCTCGCGGCAACCTCCAACAACATCGTGATGATGTGGGTGGCTGTCGAAGCGACGACGTTGGGATCGGCCTTTCTGGTCGGCCTCTACAGCCAGCGCTCGTCGCTCGAAGCGGCCTGGAAATATGTCATCATCTGCACCGTCGGCGTCGCCTTCGGACTCTATGGCACCGTGTTGGCCTATGCCAATGGCAGCGATGTCCTGGGCAATTCGCAGGATGCGATCCTGTGGACGACTTTGGCCAGTCATTCCGCCAGCCTCGATCCAATGCTGGCGAAACTTTCCTTCGTCTTCGTTCTCATCGGTTTCGGCACCAAAGCCGGACTCTTCCCCATGCACGCCTGGCTGCCCGACGCGCATTCCGAAGCGCCGAGCCCGGTCAGCGCCTTATTGTCGGGCGTCCTGCTGAAATGCGCCCTGCTGGTGATTATCCGCTACTACGCCATCACGGTGCGCGCCGTCGGCCCCGAATTCCCACAGTTGCTTTTGCTGATTTTGGGCACGCTGTCGATCGTCATCGCCTCGATGCTGTTCTTCATCCAGCAGGACCTGAAGCGCAAGCTGGCCTATTCCAGCGTCGAACATATTGGCCTGATCGCGCTTGGACTGGGCCTGGGGGGTCCGCTGGGCGTCGGCGCCGCCCTATTGCACGCCGTCAACCACAGTTTGGCCAAGGCCTTGTTGTTCTGCGGCGCCGGCAATGTGCTGATGAAATACGGCACGCGCGACTTGGGGTCGGTCAAAGGCCTGATGCGCGTCGCTCCGGTCAGCGGCCTGCTGATGCTGGCCGGCGCCCTGACGCTAGCCGGTTTCCCGCCGTTCAACATCTTCGTCAGCGAGTTTCTGGTCTTCGTCGCCGGACTCAAGGCTGGTTATTTCTGGTTGATGCTGGTCTGCGCGCTGTTCTTCACGATCACTGTCGGCGGATTGATCCAAATCGTCGCGAATTCGGTTCTCGGGAAAAGTCCGGAAAACATGGTGAAAGGCGACGTCGGATGGGCAGCGCTCCTGCCCATGGTCATCCTCGTCGGCCTGATCCTGACGATGGGCGTCGCCGTTCCGCAACCAATCTCACGCCTGCTGCAAAGTGCAACGGCGGTGGTTCTCGATGATCACACCGCCGTCGCCATCGTCGCACCCTGGCAAACGCCGGATCCAGCCATCACGGGGCCAATCGACGGCAAACCCAAACCCCTCGCGCTCGCAACCGGCACCCCCTCGCACACGGAGACGAACCCATGACCGCCATCACCGAACCCCGGATCGGTCAGTCTTACATCACGGCGCTGCGGGAAAAGATGCCGCACGCGGTCCTGGAAGAGCGCTGGCAGACCCACAATCAGGCGACCATCACCGTCAAGCTCGACGCGCTGCCCGAAGCCGTTCGCACGCTCTATTACGACCATGACGGCTGGCTTTCGACGATGGTCGGCAACGACGAACGGTCTTTGAACGGCAGCTTCGGCGTCTATTACGTGCTGTCCATGGAGGGCGCGGAAAAATGCCACGTCGTGGTTCACGCCGCGATTCCCGAGGACAAACCGGAATTCCCCTCGGTCACGCCGAAGGTGCCGGCGGCCGTTTGGTATGAACGCGAAGTCCGCGACATGTTCGGCTTGCACCCCGTCGGTCTCCCCGATGAACGGCGTCTGGTCCTGCCCGACGACTGGCCCGAGGCGCTTTATCCCTTGCGCAAGGACTCGATGGACTACCGTTTCCGCCCCGAACCGACAGCCGACAACGAGACCTACAAATTCGTCAATGACAGCAAGGTCGAAACGACGGTGGTGCCACTCGGGCCGCTGCATGTCACCTCGGACGAACCCGGACATTTCCGCCTTTATGTCGATGGCGAAGACATCATCGATGCCGATTACCGCATGTTTTATGTTCACCGCGGCATGGAGAAACTGGCCGAAACCCGCATGGGCTACAATGAGGTCACCTTCCTGGCCGATCGCGTCTGCGGCATCTGCGGCTATGCCCATTCCGTCGCCTACGCAAGCTCGGTCGAAAACGCGCTCGGGATCAAGGTTCCCGCCCGCGGTCAGGCCATCCGCTCGATCCTCTTGGAAACCGAACGACTGCACAGCCACTTGCTCAATCTCGGACTGGTCTGTCACTTCACCGGGTTCGACAGCGGATTCATGCAGTTCTTCCGCGTTCGTGAAAAAGCCATGACCCTGGCCGAAATGCTGACCGGTTCGCGCAAGACCTATGCGATGAATCTGATCGGCGGCGTGCGCCGCGACATCCTGGGCGAGCAACGGCTTTCGACGCTGAAACTGGTTGGAGAGTTGCGCACCGAGGTCAAAAGACTCATCGACATCCTGATGTCGACGCCCAACTTCGAGGGACGGGTCAAAGGAGTAGGCCGCCTCGACCCGCAGATCGCCCGCGATTACAGCCCGGTCGGTCCGGTGGTCCGGGGCAGCGGTCATCG
>DATNIV010000481.1:0-2518 GCA_035604255.1 Telmatospirillum sp.
GGTCATCGTCATGCCCGAGACGCAAAGCCAGGAAAAGAAGGACATGCTGCGTCTGTGCGGCGCCGATCTGCGACTGGTTCCTGCGGTGCCTTACGCCAATCCGAACAATTACGTTCGCTACTCCGAGACTTTGACCAAGGAACTGGCCGCCAGCGAACCGAACGGCGTGCTTTGGGCCAATCAGTTCGACAACCAGGCCAATCGTGCCGGCCACTACCGCTCCACCGGACCGGAAATCTGGGACCAGACCGACGGAACCGTCGACGCCTTCACCTGCGCCGTCGGCACCGGCGGCACCTTGGCCGGTGTCGGCCTGGCTCTGAAAGAGCGCAATCCGGATATCGTCATCGCCTTGGCCGATCCCTTGGGATCGGCGCTCTACAACTGGTATGCCCACGGCGAATTGAAGGCTGACGGCAACTCGATCACCGAAGGCATCGGGCAAGGCCGCATCACCCGCAATTTGGAAGGTGCCCCCATCGACGACCAATTCCAGGTGACGGACGAAGAAGCTCTGCCGATGATTTTCGACCTGCTCAAGCATGAGGGTCTGTGCGTCGGCGGATCGAGCGGCATCAATGTGATGGGCGCCGTAAAGCTTGCCCGGAAAATGGGCCCAGGCCACACCATCGCCACCATCCTTTGCGACTTCGGCACCCGCTATCAGAGCAAACTGTTCAATCCGGCCTTTCTTAAAGCACGGAATTTGCCGGTTCCCGATTGGTTGGATGACAAACAATGACCTACGCCAGTTCGCACGCCATCGTCAGCACCGATTGGTTGGCCGATCATCTGGACGCCCCGGATGTCCGCGTGGTCGACGCCAGTTGGGCCAGCCCGAACGCGGGGCGCAACATCCGCCAGGACTATGAGCGCGAGCACATTCCAGGCGCGGTTTATTTTGACATCGACGACATTGCCGACGCGACCTCTTCCCTGCCCCATATGTTACCCGACGCCGCCAAATTCGCGTCCCGCGTCCGGCGCCTGGGCTTGGGCGACGGCAACCGCGTCATTGTCTACGATCGGGCCGGCGGCGGCGCGGCGGCGGCGCGCGTATGGTGGATGTTTCGCGTCTTCGGTCATGACGATGTCTCGGTCCTCGATGGCGGCATCACCAAATGGCTGCGCGAAGGACGTCCCACCGACGATCTGCCGCCAGTGCCGCGCGAACGGCATTTCACGCCCTATGTCCGACCGGCTCTGGTTCGCGACAAAGGCCATATTCTGGCCAATCTGCAAAACCGCGAAGAGCAGATCGTCGACGCCCGTTCAGCGGCCCGCTTCGCCGGTCGCGACAAGGAACCCTGGCCCCACAAGAAAGTGGGACATATTCCCGGCGCGCTCAACGTGCCCTGGACGGACCTGCTCGATGATGCCAGCAAAACCCTGTTGCCGGTCGATCGGTTGAAGGCCTCCTTTCTCGCGGCCGGAGTCGATCTGGAAAAACCGATCGTCGCCAGTTGCGGCTCTGGCGTCACCGCGAGCTTTTTGGCGCTGGCGCTCCATCTTCTCGGCCGGCCGGACGCCGCCGTCTATGACGGATCCTGGGCCGAATGGGGACTGGCGGACGATACGCCGGTTGCCACACTCTAGCCCCTATTTCTCCTCTTTCGGCCCACCGGAGTATGATGAAAAAAGACACCAAAATCGTCCATGCGGGGCGTCACCCCGAGCAATATCTGGGCGCCGTCAACCCTCCCGTCTATCACGTCTCGACCGTCACCTATCCGACCATCGCGGCGATGACCGCCGGCGAGCGCAAGCCTTTTGACGGCATGCGCTATGGCCGTTTCGGCACGCCGACCAGTTTCGCCCTGGAAGAGGCGGTCGCCGCGCTGGAAGGCGGCTATCGCTCCGTCTCCACCGCCTCCGGCCTCGCCGCCATCACCGGAACGCTGACGGCTCTCTTAAAGACCGGGGACCATGTTCTGATGGTCGATTCGGTCTATTTTCCAACCCGGCGCTTTTGCCAGGATCAACTCAAGCGCTGTGGCATCGAGACCACCTTCTATGATCCCCTTCTCGGCGCCGACATCGCCTCATTGATGCGCCCCGAAACACGGGTCGTTTTTGTCGAATCGCCCGGATCGCTGACCTTCGAAGTCCAGGACATTCCGGCGATCGCCGCTGTCGCGCACGCCGGCGGCGCCATTGTGGTGATGGACAACACCTGGGCAACGCCTTTGTTTTTCCAGCCGTTCGACAAAGGTGTCGACATCTCCTTGCAGGCAGGAACCAAATTCATCGTCGGCCATTCCGACGCCATGCTGGGGATCATCACCTGCGCCACCGAAGAGCTTTGGCATATCGTCAAGTCCTCGGTCGCACAATCGGGAGTCTGCGCCGGTAGCGAAGAAGTCTTTCTGGGGCTGCGCGGCTTACGCACCTTGTCGGTGCGCCTCCGCCAGCATCAGGAGTCGGGCTTGGCGCTGGCGTCATGGCTGTCCCAACGGCCCGAGGTGCGCCGCGTCATGCATCCGGCCCTTCCCGAGGATCCCGGCCACACCCTTTGGAA
>DATNIV010000482.1:0-6852 GCA_035604255.1 Telmatospirillum sp.
GGCGTGGTCGTCGACATCGCCGACAACGGAGCGATCGCCGTCAACAAGGTCAAGGCTGGCGCCTATGACATCGTACTGATGGATATGCAGATGCCCGTCATGGATGGCGTAACCGCGACCATGGAGATTCGCAAACTAGGCCACGCCGATCTGCCGATCATCGCCATGACCGCTAATGCCATGCAGGCCGACCGTGACAAATGCGCCGCCGCCGGCATGAACGGTTATCTCAGCAAGCCCATCGATCCAGACGAGCTGTTTTCCGCCTTGTTGAGATTTCGTCGATCGCCGCCGGCACCAGCCGGTGACGGGATTCCCACGGACATTCCGGGTCTTGACACCGTCGCCGGTTTGAAACGGATGCGGGGCAAGCGTCCCCTTTATCGCGAAATGCTGGGAAAATTTGCTGCGGGTCAAAAGGATATTATCCGGCAAATTCAGGCCGCGTTGAGCGCCGGCGATTCCCAGACCGCGGAACGTCTGGCGCATACCCTGAAGGGGATCGCCGGCAATATCGGAGCCGACGGCATCGCACAGGCCGCGGCAGATGTCGAGGCATCGATCCGCGACGCCCGACCGGCCGACGCGGAGATGGATGTTTTAGCGATCTCGCTGGACCAGATGCTCGCTCTGCTTGACCTCCGCCTTCCGAAACAGGACCCTTCGGGATCGGCATCCCCCCTTTCCTCCGACGCGATCGTCGCCAAGTTGCGTCACCTGCTCGCCGAGAATGATCCGGAGGCAGAGGAACTTCTCAACGACAATATCGAATTGCTGCGCGCGCCCCTGAGCGACCGGCTCGACGCGTTCGCACGCCTGGTGCGCAATTTCGACTTCGACAAGGCGCTGACCCTGTTGGATGACGGCAAAGCCGAACTGGACCTGCCCGACGTCGACCCCGATATCTTCGACTTTGAACAGATGGGGGCGATCTACAAATGGGACATGGCCAAATTAAAACCGGTTTTGGCGAATTTTCTGGCGGATGCCGGAACGAAGGTTGAGGCCCTGGTTGCCGCCGGCAGCGGCGCCGAGAGCGATCAATTGCGGGCCATCGCCCACAGCCTCAAGGGATCGGCCAATACCGCCGGCGCGATCCGCCTTGGCCGCCTCGCCGCCGACATCGAAACAGCCGCCATCGCCGGCCAAATTGATGCCATCGCCATGCTGACGCCGTTGGTGGCTCCGACCCTGACCGAGCTAGGCACCGTTCTCACCTCCTTTTTTAAGGAAAAAGGCGCGAAATGACACTCGACCTCCGCCGCCTGAAAGTTCTGCTGATCGACGATGAACCCTTCATCCGGACAACCATTCGACAGATCCTGGATCTCGTCGGCCTCGCCGGGGCCAATATTTACGAGGCAGACTCCGCCCTGGGAGGCATGAAGGAAACCCTGCGGATGCGCCCGGACCTCGTGTTCTGCGATATCCACATGCCGAAGGAAGACGGATTCGTCTATGTCGCCAATTTGCGCAAAGCACCGATTGGCGACGTCCCCAAAACGCCGGTCGTGATGTTGACCTCGGATTCCGGAGAAAGCGCCGTACTGGAAGCCAAGAGCCTGAATGTGAACGGCTATCTTGTGAAACCCGTCTCCATCGGCACCGTCAAACGCGCCATGGAGCGTGCGCTGAAGGTAACCCTGCCGTGACGGAGGATATGCGCCCGATCATCCTGGTGGTCGACGACACTCCGGACAATCTCAAGATCATGAGCGCCCTGCTCAAGGACCGGTATCGAATCAAGATCGCCAACAGCGGCGAGAAGGCGTTGTCCATCGCCCTATCGGATCCGGCGCCCGACCTGATTCTGCTCGATATCATGATGCCGGAAATGGACGGCTATGACGTCTGCCGGCGCTTGAAAGCCGATCGACGAACCGGCGACATTCCGGTGATTTTTCTGACGGCGAAGGCCGAAGTGGCGGACGAGGAAAATGGACTGAAGCTGGGCGCGGTGGATTACATCACCAAGCCGATCAGCCCGCCGATCGTTCTGGCTCGCGTCGAAACCCATTTGGCGCTCAAGGCCAGCAGCGATTTCCTGCGCGACAAGGCGGCCTATCTGGAAGCCGAGGTGGCACGCCGGACACGCGAGATCACCGCAATCCAGGACGTCACCATTCTCACCCTGGCCTCACTGGCCGAAACGCGGGATTCGGATACCGGCAATCACATCCGGCGGACTCAGCACTATGTCAACGAGCTTGCCAACAAGCTGAAAGATCATCCTCGCTTCAAAGATCATCTCGACGAGGCACGCATCGCCATGCTGGTCAAATCGGCGCCGCTGCACGACATCGGCAAGGTCGGCATTCCCGATCGGATTCTCATGAAGCCCGGGCGCTTCACAGCCGAAGAGTTCGAGATCATGAAGACCCATACGACGCTCGGCCGGGATGCCATAGCCCATGCTGAAGAGGCCCTGGGCATTCCGGTGGCGTTCCTCGCTTGTGCCAAGGAGATCGCCTATGGGCACCAGGAAAAATGGGATGGCAGCGGCTATCCCGAAGGAATCGAAGGCGACCATATTCCGGTCTCCGCCCGCCTGATGGCGGTAGCGGACGTCTACGACGCATTGATCAGCCGACGCGTCTACAAGGACGGCATGCCTCATGAGAAAGCCGTCGGAGTCATCCGCGAGGGCCGAGGCTCCCATTTCGACCCGGATATCGTCGACGCGTTCCTGGCCCTTGAAACGGAATTCCTGGCAATCGCCGCGCGTTACAGCGATGGCGACAAAGAGTTGGCGCGTAAGCGGGATTATCTGGAACAGGCGGTAGGAACGCCCTGACGGCAAAGGAATATTCGCGATCTAAGCGATCAGGGCTGAAAATTCCTCCGCGACCATGTCCCAGTTGCGGCCACGTTGTAAAAGTCGCGCATCCCGATTTTCCGACCAGAACATTTCATCGTCGGTCAGCAGACGAATCGCCACATTGGCAAAGGCGTCGTCATCGGGAACGATATGGCCGGTCTCGCCATCCCGCAACCGCTCGTGAATGGCCCCCAGCGGACGCGCCACAGCCGGCAACCCGCAGGCCTGGCTCTCCATTAAGGTCCAACACACCATATCGTCGGGATGACCGGGGTAGAGATGAACGCGGGCCGACCGATAGAGGTCCGCCATCGTCGCATCGCCACCGGGGGTCATGATCTCAACCCCCTCCGCCGCCATCGCCTGCGCCAGCAAGGGACGCATCTCGTCGGGGATGTCACCGCCCGCCTTGCCTTTGTCGAGAAGGGCCGAGACCACGACCAGTCGCGCATTGGGAACAGCCGGCCGAATCTGCCCGGCCCAGCGATCTAGCACCCAGCCGAGGCCATGCGAGGGATGCGTGGTCACCACCGCGGTCGGCCGCTCGGCCAGTTGGGTCGGAGTATCGGCGGAGAACTCCTGCCGCACACCGGGCGCCACGGCCCGCACGGTCAAGTTCTCCTTGTTGCGCCAGGACGCCATCTGGGTCGCCCCCAGAAAAACCAATGCCGGATGGAACCCTTCGATCGCCTTTCTGGCCGGTTCCAGCTGGGATGCCGACGCCGTGACCCACAACACTCTCTGTCCGGCCATCCGCACGGACGACAACAAGGACGGTTTGCGAAACGCGATCAAGGCGTCCGTACGCGACGGGAACGCGGTGTCCAGGGTTTCCCAATGGGCCCCTTCGATCATCAACGGGAATCGGGCACGATTATGGACATGCACATCATGACCGTGACGGACCAGCGCGCCGGCCAGACTGGCGAACGCCTTCTCGGCGCCGCCGAGGGCGCGGGTCGCCGGAGTAAATCCGTCGAAAGGAATGGAGTCGTCGACCAGGGTGATATGCATGCTGTCCGTTATACGGGCCCCCTTCCCGCCTCGCAAGGGCCCTTGCCATCCTGCCTACTTCGCGCCAAGTTCTAGACCACGATTGAAATTTCGGCGAAAAATCATGGCGCAATCACACTACATTCCCCTGCCCCACCGCGCGTTGATCGCTCTCGAAGGCGCGGACAGGAAAAGCTTCCTTCAGGGACTGGTCTCCAACGATGTCACCAAGGTCGGCCCCGAGCGCACGCTTTACAGCGCGTTCTTGACCCCGCAGGGAAAGTTCCTGCATGAGTTTTTTCTGGGCGAACACAATGACACGCTGCTGCTGGAAACCGAGGCGGCGCGCCGCGATGATTTCGTCAAACGCCTGTCGATGTACAAATTGCGGAGTAAAGTCGCGCTTGCCGCCGCCGATCATTGGCACACCTACGCCATCGTCGGCCCCGATGCCGCCCAAGTCTTCGACTTGCCGGAAGACCCGGGCGTTGCCCGCGGCTTCGCCGGCGGTATCGTTTTCGCCGATCCCCGTCTGGCCGACGTCGGGTTGCGCGCCTGGTTGCCGACCGGCGCCGAAGCGGCGCTCCGCGAGCTTGGACTGAGCGCGGGGGAAAGCGCCGCTTGGGATCACCAGAGAATCAGCCTCGGGCTGCCAGATGGCAGCCGCGACATGGTTCCTGACAAGGCGATTTTGCTGGAAAACGGGTTCGACGAGTTGCATGGCGTCGATTGGCAGAAGGGCTGCTACCTCGGCCAGGAACTGACGGCGAGGACCAAATATCGGGGCTTGATCAAAAAGCGCCTGATTCCAGTGGAAATCGACGGCTCAACTCCCGAACCGGGAACCCCTCTCTTTTTCGGTGACATGGACGCCGGGGAAATGCGCTCTCATTGCGACGGCGTCGGCTTGGCGCTGATCCGCCTTGAGGTCCTGGAACAACAAAACGCCAACGGAGGAACGCTGTCCGCCGGCGACACCCGCCTTACGCCGCACAAACCGGCATGGATGCAGTTCTAAACCTGCTCACCCAAGGCGGCCCGAATGGATTGGGCCGCCTCTTCGATCGCACGACGATCGCCCGGCGTAATATGCCAGTTCATTGGCAAATCGTCATAAAATGTGCGCGGCAACACATGTAAATGGAAATGCGGCACCGACTGCGCGGCGCCGGGTCCGTTACTCTGCACAATGGTGATCCCCGGCGGAGCAAACGCTTTGTCGATCGCCCGGGCCATGCGTTGCGCGGTAGCGACGACGGCTTGCAAAACCGACACCGGGATATCGAGAATGGTTTCGGCATGCCGCTTGGAAATCACCAAGGTATGCCCGCGCGCCACGGGATTGATATCCATGAAAGCCATGCTGTGCTCGTCCTCAAACAATGGGAACGACGGCAGTTGGCCCGCCACGATGCGGCAAAAGATGCAATCACAGTCACTCATAGCATCTTGTTTACAGGGAACTGCGCGGTGGAACAAGATCGTCAATCGACGTTCTTGCCGAAGCCGAAACAGCGGCGAGATCGACGATCAGGAGGATGCCGGCGGAGGTCATCGCGAGGCCTTTGATTCCGCCGAGAGACATGCGGGCCTTCACCGGCGGCGGCAAGGGATAGAGGCTGTCGGCCGGCAAGGTTTCCAGTTCGACCGGCCCTCCAACCTCGACACAGTCACGCGCCCCGCCAATCAGCAAGCACTTTCGCGAAACCGGATGTCTTAGAGCCGGATGACTTTTGGTAGAATCGCGCTCTAGCGGCAAACCGATAAGATCCTCAACCGTGACGGTGTCGGCATCCCGATCGGCGAGCATGCCGTGAACGTGACGAGACTCGACGGCAAAGCGAAATCCACCGGCGAAGAAGCTCACCACGTCGAGACCATCCGTCGTCGCCGGCATCCTAACGAAGTCCCGTCCGATAATCCGCGAACAACTGATCGAGATTGAGGAGAGGAACGACATGATCGCGAAAGGCGACGATGCCCTGCACGAGAGGTCGCAGATGCTCTGGAATGGTGTGTGGCGGCTCCTGAATGGCGCTCTGCGGCACGTCCAGAACCTCCTCGACCCGATCCACGCGGATCCCGCTTCGCATGGCGGACGTCACTCCCAGCAAAATTCGCGATGGCGCGCCGGCAAGCGGTTCGGGCAAACCCAACAAGGCGCGCAGGCGAATCACCGATTCGATGTCCCCGCGGACATTGACCACCCCCTCCAATGAGGCCGGACAGCCTGGCAAAAAATACACCACGCTGTCCGCGAGGATCTCCTTGATCGTCCCGCCATGGAAGGCGAACCATTGATCACCGAGGGAGACGACCACCAATTTCACCGTCGGCTCATCCACATTGACGACGGCATCCATCTTTTTTTGCCGGCTCCTCAGAACTCGATCGAAGTCCGTGTCGCCCGCGGTCATGACCGCTCTCGGGAACGGTCCGCCTGGACCTGATTGCGTCCGTCGCGTTTCGCCGAATAGAGAGCCTCGTCGGCGGCTTTGACCAAATCGTCAGCGGCTTGGATGTCCGGGAAACCCGCGATCCCGGCACTGAACGAACAAGAAAATTCCGCACCATCGACCGCGAAGGTCAGGGCCGAGAAGTCTCGCAAAATTTGATCGAGGATCGCCGTCGCCTCGCCGACCGTCACCCCTTGCAGGACGATGGCGAATTCCTCACCACCGTAGCGGCCGACCACATCGGAATTGCGCAGGCGCTGCTCCAACATCCGGGCCAAGGCCTTCAACACCTGATCTCCGGCGGGATGGCCATAGACGTCGTTGACTTTCTTGAAATGATCCAAGTCCAGCATGGCGACGCACAGGCCTTGACCACTGCGCCGAGCACTGGCCAAGGATGTATCCAGAAAATGCAGCAAAGCCGTGTGGTTGAGCAAACCGGTCAGGCTGTCGCGCATCATCAAAGAGCGCAACACGCGTGTGCGCTCCGCGCGAACGGCGACGGAAGCGACCAGATCCTCCGGGGAGATGGGCTTGGTCAGGAAACCGTCGGCCCCCACCCGCATTACCGACACTTGCACCGTC
>DATNIV010000483.1:0-6740 GCA_035604255.1 Telmatospirillum sp.
TAGAAGGCGCCGTTTCCATCCGCCGGCAGCACGCTCTCCGGCAACGGCAACAGCACATCGTTGCGGAGATAGCCGCCGTGTTCGCCGATCACGCTGTTGTCGTGAAAACCACGGACGGTAAACGGCCCGCCGACATTGAGCTGTTCCGAACCGTAGAGCGTGTGCGTGGCATATTCGTAGTGAAACGCCGGGTTCCAGTTGAAAGCGACGCCGCCCAGCGAGAACGGATGGAATCCGTTCAGATCGTAGCTGGGCTTGTCATAGACGGCATGGGGAGAGGACGGAACGGGGACGGGCTGTCCCTTCAGATCGGTCCCCATCGCGCCCATGCCGCGCTTCAAGCCGACGGTCGAATACCAGACGTCGCCGCCCAGATTGACGCTGTAGGTGAGGCGCAGGCTGATCGCCGCCAGATCCTGGCTCTGGCTGTAGAGTTTGACGTCTTCGAGGAAGGAGGCGTGCCGCTTGACCTCATAACCGGCTTCGAGAGAGGTCTTGCTGCTCTGCGTCCGCCCAAGAACCCGGTTCAACGCGGCCGACACCCTCTCGGTGTGTCCGCGCAGGGCGAATTTTGCCGTCACCCCCTGAACGTCGTAGTGATAGTTGGAAAAGTCGTATTCGCCGAGCAGCGCCCAGTAACCATAGGGAACCGAAGCGCGCGCCGACAGGGCATCGGAAAAATGCTGCGGCCCCGGATCGTCGATGGTGCGGTCGTATTCGGCGGATAGCGCATCGAGAATCCCCAGCGCATTGGCCAACCCGAGGTCGACCTGCCCCTGATCATGACCGGTTTGCGCGCCGCCATAGCCGTTGGTGCCGATTTTGCCGGACAGCAGGGGCGTGGCGGCGGCATCGACCTCCATCCGGCTGGTGCCCGCCTGTTTGCCGGGCGATAGAGCGATCTTGGCGTCCCAGCCGGGCAGCCTGTTCATCTGCTCGACGCCCTGTTCGGCGTCGCGCAGATTGAACGGTCCACCGGCCAGTCCGGGAAAGGCCATGAAAAGTTCGCCCCGCCGGTCACCGTCCTTGAAGGAGCCGCCCTCGATTCGCCCCTCGATGACGACGATGCGCAAGACTCCGCTCTTGAGGTCCTGTTCCGGCAGGTAGGCGCGGGTCAGAACGAAGCCCTTCTTGATGAAAAGACCGTTCAGGGCATCAAGAACATGGTCGAGATCGGCCAACGCCAGGCATTTCCCGGCGAACGGCGCCGTCGCCTCGGCCATCTCGTCCTCGGTCACAACGGTGACGCCGGTGACCTCGATGCGGCTTATGGCGAAACAGGACGACGGTGGTGGCGCTAGGAGCGGCGCGGCCGGCGGCTCAACCGGCGGCGCCGGCGGCGCCGTCCGTTCCAATTCCTGCTCGCGTTGTTCGTATTGCAATCGTTGCCGGCGGATCTGATCCGCCTGGTCGAGAGAATTGCGCGGCCCGTCGGCCCACGCGGGCCCGCCGACGAACGCGAAGACAAGCGCCGATCCGAGCCAAACGCCCCCTGTTCCGGGAAGCCGCCTCACGGCCACCCGCGCCCTTTCCACCAGACTCTGCACGCCCACCAGAACCCCTAACTGAAGTCGTTACGCCGTCGTTTTTCCTTTCCTCAAGAGCTGCGCGCCGAACAACGGCTGCCCAACCGATTGCCTGGCGCCAAATTATGTCGGAATATATATGGATATATACCGTGTTACTGTGCCATATACCCTACTTCATAGAGCATAATGACAAGTAAGCATTATTTTTGCGCCTGATATTACATATGAATTCATATGTAAATACTATTTATTTACATCTATTTTATTAAAATTTTACGCATTTAGGCGCATAAACCTGGGGTTGTGCGGCGGATATCATTTAAAAACCGCAACCACATTTTCCCCGTTTGCACACAGTCCCCCTGCGGCGCACGCTTCTGTTCGTCGGAACCCGAGGACTCCGGTGCCCAGCCAAGTGGTAACCCCTTGCCCCGCCCCGCCGCCTGTGGCGAAATGCCGCCCGACGTATGGATAAGGAGTTGAGAGACGATGCGCCGTTTCGCGCCACTGCTGTTGTGTTTGCCAATCCTCGCGGGGTGCGCGGGCGAGTCCGGGTGGGTCAACCCGGCGTCGCCCAAGGATCGATCGGGCGCCGATTTGAGCGCCTGCCGTCACGAAGCCGACGACGACCTTGGCCCCAGCGCTTATGTCGAACCCGGCGACGAAAGAAACAGCGATCCGATGAAAATGGTCGACCGGACACGGAACGCCAAACGGTTCGAGGCGTTGGTCGCGGCCTGCATGGGCGAAAAAGGCTATCGCCGGACCAAACCTTGAAGAAGGAAAAAGCGGAATGCCAAGAATCTTCATCCATGACTTCCGTGTGCCCGAAGATGCGATCGATGAATTGGGGCATGTCAACAATTTGAAATATCTGGGATGGATGCAAGATGTCGCCATCTGGCATTCGGCCGCGCAAGGATGGCCGCTGGAACGCTATGTCGCGCTTGGACAAAGCTGGGTGGTGAAGTCGCATTTCATCAAATATGTCCGCCCCGCCTTCGCCGGCGAGCACATCTGCTTATACACATGGATCGCCGGCTTCAGTCCGCGCAGCTCGCCCCGGAAATATCTCTTCTGGCGGCCCGCCGACAGCCAAATCCTGGCGGAGGCGGAAACCATGTGGGTCTTCGTCGATTTGCGGAACGGACACCCCCGTCACCTTCCCGAAGCCGTGCGGAACGCTTTCGAAATCGTCGAAGACCCCGACGAAGTCTTGCAATTGGCCCGATCGGCGCAACGGCCCCACTTGGCGCCGGACTCATCTGCGGCCTGAAGCGCTGGTTATCCCATAATTATTTTAGTGTTTTCCCAGCTTCCGCTTGACGCCTCCCCCGCACCGGATCAAAATTTCGGTTGCCTCCAAGTTTGGGGGTACGAGCTATGCTTGTTCTCAGGGCAGGGTGCGATTCCCGACCGGCGGTAAATCCTTAGACGTTGAGGAAAGCCCGCGAGCGCTCGTCGCATGAGGTTTTTGCGGCGAGGTCAGCAGATCCGGTGAGATACCGGGGCCGACGGTTACAGTCCGGATGGAAGAGGATGAGCCGACTTGACGGTCATGGAGAAGACATCTCCGTGCCCACTCGAGTCTGCACCGGAAGTTTGCCGTCTCGCGCGGCCGACGGACGGAAGTCTTTGATTGCCCTGGTTCAGGCTCACCTCAGACAAGAGATGAGAACCATGAATCAGATATCGACCGAGTTTAATCCGTTGTCCCGTTTCGGCTCCCCCGCAGAGAGAGTTGCCCGCGCCATCGCTCAGATCAAACGTGGTGGCGGGGTTATCGTCGTTGACGACGAGGATCGAGAAAACGAAGGTGACATCATTTATCCGGCGGAAACCATCACGCCGGAGCAGATGAGTCTTTTGATCCGCGAATGTTCCGGCATCGTCTGCCTGGTCTTGACCGATGCCCGCCTCAAGGCGCTCGATCTGCCACCGATGGTGGAAGACAACACGTCGAAGAATAAAACCGCCTTCACCGTCACCATCGAAGCCAAAGAGGGCGTCACCACCGGCGTCTCGGCGGCGGATCGCGTCACCACCATCCGCGCCGCCATCGCCGACGACAATGGGCCGGAGGCTCTGGCCCGACCAGGACATGTGTTTCCGCTTCGCGCGCATCCCGGCGGCGTCTTGGCGCGCCGCGGTCATACGGAAGCCACCATCGAATTGATGCTGCTGGCCGGCCGCAAACCTGCCGGCGTCCTCTGCGAAGTGACGAATCCCGACGGCACCATGGCGCGCGTCCCCCAATTGGCCGAGGTCGCCCACCGCTATCAGATGCCGATGGTGACGATCGAGGATCTGGTCGGGCACAAAGCCAGCGCCTGAAAGCCTCCGCCTTTGACTGAGGGTCTCTGGACTATCCACACGCCTTAGGGCTTGTCGTCAGTTACGATTTTTCGCCACTTTTTCGTCATCCTCGCGCAGGCGGGGATCCACGCAGCAACAAAGGCTATCTCTGATTGTCGGCATCTCCATGACCTCAGAAAAAGCAGTTCACCACGAAGAGCACGAAGATTTATCAATTATGAAATAAGGTGACGTCACTCACCTTCGGCGGGATCCCTCTGGATGGCAACTGGGGCACCAACTTATTATTTTTTCTTCGTGAACTTCGTGTCTTCGTGGTGAAACGACCAAATTTAAGATGAACCACCATGGATCCCCGTTTGCGCGGGGATGACGACGATAAGAGCCGGTACTCCACAGACAACTGACGACAGGCCCTAAGCCGGGATTCGTTGATCGCCAGGAAGAAAACGCCGTCATTGCGAGAAGCGAAGCGACGCGGCAATCCAAAGTGCCAAGCCGCCCTGGACTGCTTCGCTAATCGCTCGCAGTGACGGCATTCTCATCCAGGATGGGGCGTCGGCCAACCCTTCCGTTCAACGCGCAATGACGGCGCTTCATGAGCCGTCAGACCGAATCCCGCTTACACCGCTCCAATTTATTTCCCATTCCTTAACGCTTGCGGGTCTAGGATGGACTGTTAATGGTGTGGAGACAGCACGGATGAAGCAGTCGGATGATCCAACCGCCATCCAACTGGCAGCCCAACCGGCGGCAAGGCGGGTCCAGCCCAATATTCAGGCGGCCAGCCAGACCACCGGGGTCAGTTTCAGCTATCTGATGGCTCAAGCGGGGCGGGAAAGCGCGTTCGAGGCGGAAGCCGGATCGCATGCCTCTTCGGCCGCCGGTCTATTCCAATTCACCAAAAACACCTGGATGCATCTGATCAAAACCCATGGTGAAGACCATGGGCTGAGCGACTTGGCGGCGCATATCCAGCGAACCGGCAAGGGTGATTACGTCGTCCGCGATGCGAAGATACGCCAACAAATCCTCGATTTACGGCGCGATCCCCAAGTCTCCGCGATGATGGCCGGGGAATATGCCAAGGACAACAAGGCGTGGCTGGAAAAAAGGCTCGGACGCACGGTTGATTCCACCGACCTTTACATGGCCCACTTCCTGGGGCCTGGCGGCGCCGCGAAAGTGTTGAAAGCCAAGGATCAGAATCCGGCACAAGTTGCAGCGGAGCTGCTGCCCCAAGCCGCGCACAAGAATCCGTCGGTCTTTTACGATTCCAATCATTCCCCGCGCAGCGTGACCGCCGTTTATGACCGCATCCATCACGCCATCGACCGGCCGATGAAGCAATATGCGCAGCTCGAACCGGGTGGCGAATCCGCGGGCATCGGCGGCAACATGGGAAACCGTCACGCCACGGCGAAACATGCGAAAGCCGACCAGCCCTGGCCGTTCGAAACCGGCCAATGGCCCCCCGCCTTCGTTCCCGCCGACCTTCAGAACGCGGGCTCCGCCGCCGCCGCGCCATCGGAAGAAAAACAGCAGGTCGCCTACACCGACGTTTCCCAGAGCGCCGCGCAGATCTCCGCGCCGATGCCGCCGGCTCCGGGAACCGCGGCAGACGCCGCGACACCGCTGTCCAAATTGCTGAAAGGGTTATTCGGTTAAGAAATTCGCGTACGAACGTGACTTTGTTGAAATCGGATGATATTTGCGATACCTGAGCGTTTGCCGTCGCATCGGTGCCGGAAACCCGACCGAACCCAACCGGAGTGTTCCATGATTCTTTACAGCGTTCAGTGCCGTCATCACCACGTCTTCGATGAATGGTTCTCGAATTCCGCCGACTTCGACACCAAGGCCGCCGCCAACGAAATCGTCTGCCCGGAATGCGGCGACCAGCATATTACCAAGGCGATCATGGCCCCCTCCGTCGGCAAGACCAGCACTGCGGAACCGCCGCGCTGTCCCGCCGGGGGATGCTCTGGTGGCGGATGCGCCTTCGCCAATAATTTCTGACGAGGGACCGTTTTCGTGAGCATTTAGAGAGCGACGACTGCCCAGGGAAATCAGACGCGTGCGGCCACCGGAAAAAGCAGTTACATCGCCCCAACATGAAGGACGCGTCGTCAGGATTGGCTGCGGCAGAAAAGCCGTTCAACTGATTTGAATTCGTTTTGACTTCAAATGTTATTGACCACGCGCGATATTAGGGCGATTTTGTCGTCGTTCCATATTTGGATCATCGAGCAATGGCGTTATCACAGCTTCCTCCTCCGATCGAGATCACGACTGAAACAAAGCGTGGCGTCATTGATGGCTTAAAAAAAGTCATTGACGTTTTCCAGACCAATAACGTTCTGGAAAAGGAAATCGGCTATCAGGATGTTATCCACAGCCCCGAGATCCTTTATAATTTCATTCAGACCTACAAGACGAATGCCCAACTGGTCAGCGAAATCGTCGTCGGCAAGAAAGGTGAACCGGTCACCAATCCCGATGCGCCGCTGACATGCGGCATCAGCCTGGCACAGGTCCAGCAACTGCTGATCAAAACCTGCGTCCGCTATTTTCTGGAACAAGACACGCGCGAAGAGGAATCCACAGTCACCGAAACCGTGACCAAGACGCGCTTTCTCTTCTTCAAAACCACCGAACAGGTCGAACGCAAGACAGGTGGTGGTTTTGACGAACGCAAGGTTCGAGATCTCTCGCGCTATATGGCCTTCGATTGGCAATTGCCGCTCTTGAGCGCATACGCCGAGCTCAACTCCGCGCAACTTATGGAACTGGGCGAAGACATCATCGCGCTGCAAACGGCGGACGCCATTCGCGATTTCGCCCAATTCGACCAGCAAATCATCAAGAAAGCCAAGAGCACGGCCGGAAACGACT
>DATNIV010000484.1:0-2114 GCA_035604255.1 Telmatospirillum sp.
ATCGTTCCCACCGCCGTGGGCGGCGGATTCGGCGGGAAGCTCGATATCTCGCTGCAACCCTATGTCGCCATCGCCGCCTGGAGCTTGAACCGGCCGGTCCGCTGTCTTTACACGCGGTCCGAATCGATGACCTCGACGACCAAACGCCATCCGTCCGACATCACGGTGCGCGTCGGCGCCGATGCCGACGGGAAATTGGTGGCAATGGATTTTGACGGCGATTACAACACCGGCGCCTATTCCTCCTGGGGGCCGACGGTGGCCAATCGCGTGCCGGTGCATTGTTCCGGGCCCTATGTCATTCCGGGCATGCGCGCGCGGACGCGGGCCGTGCATACGCATAATCCCTCCTGCGGCGCCTTCCGGGGTTTCGGCATTCCGCAGGCGGCCATCGCCCAGGAAACCATGTTCGATGAACTGGCCGATCAATTGAGCCTCGATCGCCTGGAATTCCGGCGGATCAATGCGCTACGGGCCGGCATGCCGACGGCCACCGGTCAGGTTCTGGACAGCAGCGTCGGCATGGTAGCCTGTTTCGACGCTCTGGTGCCGCATTGGCAGGCCGCGTTGGCCAAAGCCGATGCCTTGAACCGCTCCGGCGAAAAACATTTCCGCTATGGCGTCGGCGTCGCCGGCATGTGGTATGGCTGCGGCAACACGGCGTTGCCCAATCCCTCGACGATTCGCGTGGGGTTGCGTGCCGACGGCAAGGTGGTTCTCTTTCAAGGCGCCGTCGATATCGGACAAGGGTCGAACACGATCATGACCCAGATCTGCTCCGACGCTTTGGGGATCGCCATCGACAAATTCTCTCTCGTCTATGGTGACACCTCGTTGACCGCAGACGCCGGGAAAACGTCGGCGTCGCGCCAAACCTTCGTTTCCGGACGGGCGACGATGTTGGCTGGGCAGGATCTGCGGCGAAAGATCCTGCGGCTGGTCAACGCCGGGGAGGATGCGACGCTTTCCCTGCGGGGGACGGAGCTGTCGATCAGCGATCAGGGGCAAAGCCATGTCATCGATCTGACGGCGCTTGCCGCCGCCGACAATGGGCTGGTTCTGGACGGCGAGGGAACCTTCGATCCGCCGACCAAGGCGCTCGATGTCAACGGCCAAGGCGTGCCCTATGCGACCTACGGGTTCGGCGCCCAGATGGCCGAAGTCGTTGTCGATGAGGCGTTGGGAACGGTCAAGGTGCTTCGGATCGTGGCCGCGCACGACGTCGGCAAGGCGATCAATCCGATGTTCGTCGAAGGTCAGATCGAAGGCGGTATCGCTCAGGGGCTGGGCCTCGCCCTGATGGAGGACTATGTTCCCGGCCGCACGGAGAATTTGCACGACTATCTGATTCCAACGGCCGGAGACATTCCGCCGATCGAGACGATCCTCATCGAAGACGCCGATCCGCTTGGGCCCTTCGGTGCGAAAGGCATCGGCGAGCAGGCCCTCATTCCCACCGCGCCGGCCATTCTTCTGGCGATCCGCCATGCCGTCGGAGTGACCATCCATCAGGTGCCGGCGACGCCGGATCGGGTGCGGGCAATGATCCGGTCCGCCAAAGGAGAGACAATATGACGCAGTCGCAGAAGCCGGATACCGTGGCTTGCGACGCTTGTCCGGTTCAATGCCGCATCCGCGACGGATTGGCCGGCGCTTGTGACCGCTACAGGAATCTCAATGGCGCCCTGGTCCGCAGCGATCCGTTGGTGATTGTTCAGGCAGTGGAGGAACGCGGCGGCAAGATTACGCCCTTTTTGGCCAGGGATGGCGCGTGGGATGGCTCGCTTATCAGTGACGCGCCGCTGTTCGTCACCGGCGTCGGCGCATCGACCACCTATCCCGATTACAAACCGGCTCCTTTCATCGTCGCGGCCCAGCATGAGGGCGTCGATATGGTCACCGTGGTGACCGAGGGCATCTTCAGTTATTGCGGCGTCAAGGTGAAGATCGACACCGACCGTTTCTTGGGGCCGGAACAGGCGACGGTGCGCGCCAGGGGCGAAGCCGTCGGTCATGTGACGACCGGCGAATATGGCTCGCAGATGCTGTCGCTCGGCGGCGTGCATCATCTGACCGGCGGCTCCAAGAAGGAAGGCCGCGTCACTTGCGATGCG
>DATNIV010000485.1:0-3472 GCA_035604255.1 Telmatospirillum sp.
CGGCATTTCCGCCGAAGAGCAAGGTCAGTCCGAACAGGGCGGAGGGGAGGGGAGAGTCCCGCCTCACGTCAGTATTCCCGAACCATCATGCGGAACGCTTCGGAAAACTCGATCCCGCTGGACGATATGACGGCCCGATTAATGACGACGTCGACACGCGGTACGCTGGTGACCCCGACCGCGCATTTTCCGAGTCTGATGCAAGAGACGTCGGACGAAATGGTCAGGGTTTGATTTTTTTGCGCATAGTCGAAAATGGCGTTGTAAAAGGTCTCACTTCCGCTGGCCAGAATAGCCACGTGAAACCCGGGAAACTCATCCAATCGCCTGACATCAACCAGGCTGGGAACCAACTCGGCCTTGGCCGACCCCACCCCCGACCTCAGCCCCGCCAGGATGACGCGCGCATCCTCCACCGAAGCGGTGTTCTGCGCGTCATAAAGGACAGCCAATGCGGTTTTCCCGCGTGGCGGGGGGGTCATGAAGTCAATGACCCGAACCTCCACCTTCAACTCATTGAGCGTCGTCGCATTGCTGAGGCCAGGCAGAACCAGACACAACAAATACAACATCCCGGACGCAAAGACGCGACGCATGAGTTCCTTTCCCCCCTACACCCAGGAACCAAAACGACGTTAGGAGAAATAGGGGAGCGTCGTCAATATAACAATTTTAGTAAAATTAACGATAAATCGTTTACATCTGCCGAACCGCCTTGCCACACCCCATCGCAAGCAGCAAACCACCGGTAGCCTTATGATTCCGTCCCAGCCTGTCGATCAAGCAACCGCCAGAATTGCTCCGCCACCCGGGCCAGTCTTTCCGAAGACCGAAACAATCTGATTTCCATGCCGATATCCCACGTTTCATCGGCGGCCCGGACCAAAGCGCCGCGCTCCAGATCCTGCGCAATCAAACTGTAGGGCAGCCAGGAGATCCCCCGGCCTTCCAAAGCAACGGCGCGCAAAACAGCCGCCAAATGCGAAGTAAACACGGGTTCCAAAAGGACTTTGGCCTTTACCAGGCGAGGTGCGGCGGCAACGATACGCCCCAATCCCGACTCGGTGTTGTAAGCAAGACAGGGGATGGGACTCCCCGCCTCACCCGGCAACCTTATCGTCGATGGATAGCATTCCGGTCGCCGGACTGGCCATCCTGTTGGGAGTCGACCCCTTCATCAACCAGGCTCGCGCCGTCACCAATCTGATCGGCAACGCGCTCGCGACCATCGTTGTGGCGAATTGGGAAAACGGGTTCGATCGGAGCGACGCCGAGGCCATCGTCGTTCCTTAATCCGTTGCAGCCTGGCACGGGATGACATTAGGCCGGCGCCAGGTTTCATCCGGGATGGGACGGCCACTGGCCGGTGGGAACTCGCAATGATGGTGTGGATACAAGACCGTCATTGCGAGCGCTCCGGACAAAGACGTCTTACACACCAGTTGCCTTGGCAACCAGATGCACGATCGAGCGGTAGGGAATACCGGCCTGATCGGCCAAACCGATTTCACAGGTTCGGTTGGACGAATAGCCGTCATGGCAATCGTGCGGCACCTGTTTGGCCAGATGGCGCGTCGCGTGCTCGTTCAATTCGGGCGTGGTAAAACCCCACATCCCGGCAAAGCCGCAACAGGTCATCGCTTCCGGTTGGATCACCTTATCGGCGCAAGCCGATGCGATCGCCACCAGTTTGCCCTCCAGCCCCATCTTCTTCGCCCCGCAATTCAGATGCAGCATGACGGTGCCCTGCTTGCGCTGAACCTTGAGTTTGGGCAGCACCTCGTCATGCAGGAATTCGACCACGTCAAATAGCTTCAGGCGGTCGCCGACATACTCCTTCATCCGCGAACTGCAGGTGCTGGTATCCGAAACAATCGGCAGTTTTCCACCTTCGCTGGCGGTAAACAACGCGGCTTCCAGCTCGGCCGCCTTGGAATCGGCGACGTCTTTCAGGCCTTGCGTATCCCAAGGCTGACCGCAACAGAGCCCGCCGATATTTTTCGGATAAATGACCTGAAAACCTACCTTTTCCATCAATTTTTGGAAAACCTCCGGCACGGAGTCGCGCACCGGATCACCGGCGGCCGGTCCCATCGAACGCGTCGCGCAACTGGGCAAGAAAACGAGTTTCTTTCCGGCGACGACCGAATCCTTCGGCTTGAAGGACAGCTTCGTCGGGACATTGTGGGTCACCTTCGGCACCAGACCGCCTGTCGCTTTGCGTGCCGCCTTGGCCAACCCGTCGAAGGATTTGTCGCCAATCACGGCGCGGGCGGCGCCCACCGCGGCCAAACCAGGCCCGGACAGGGCCAGCATGGTGCCATAATTGCGCGACGTCCAACCGCCGATGGCCTTGCCGAAGCCGCTCCAGTCCTCGGTTCGCAGCGACTTGATCAGCTTGCCGGTATTGATCCCCATCGGGCAAACCGTCGAGCATAATCCACAAGCTGCACAGGTCTTCGTCCCATCATAGGCGTAATGTTTGCGCAAATCGGCCTGAGCGGCGGCATCGCCACCGATCGTCTCTAGACGCTTCACTTCACGCCACCCGGCAATGCGCTGGCGCGGCGTCAAGGTCAGTCCATTCGAGGGGCATTGGGGTTCGCAGAAACCGCATTCCATACAAGCGTCGATCAGCGGGCTGGTCGTCGGCATCGGCTTCAGATTCTTGGTGAAGATGGCGTGATCGTCGTTCAGCAGCACGCCGGGATTGAGCAGATTTTCGGGATCGAACAGACTTTTGATCTCGATCATCAGATGATAGGCGGCCGCGCCCCATTCCAATTCGACAAAGGGCGCCATATTGCGACCGGTGCCATGCTCGGCCTTCAACGACCCGTCGTACTTCTTCACCACCATATCGCAGACGGCTTCGATGAACTTGGAGTAACGCTCCAATTCACTGGGAATTGAGAAGTCGTGATAAATGACGAAATGCATATTGCCGTCGAGGGCATGGCCGTAGATGCAACAGCCTTCATAACCGTGTTTGACGAACAGATCCTGCAAGTCGAGCACGCCAGCGGCCAAATCCTCGATCTTGAAGGCGACGTCTTCGATGATCACGGTGCTGCCGGGCGGCCGAACGGCGGCCACCGCCGGAAAGACGCCTTTGCGCACGTTCCAGAAGATGGCGGTTTCCTTCGGATCGGTCGAGAAGATCGGCGGCGACAAGGTCGTCGCATTGTCGAGAACCTTGGAGATGGCCGCCATATTGGCCTTGAGGGTCTCCTCGTCACCGGCCCTTGTTTCGATCAAGAGGGCGGCGGCGCCATCGGGCGTTCCGACGATGCTCTTGGGCATGCCGGGTTTGTTTTCGACAGCCCGCATCGCCGGAGAATCGAGCAGTTCGACCGCCGCCACCGGCGTCTTCTTCAACAGCGGAACGGTGCGGCAGGCCTCCCCGATATCGGGAAAGACAGCGAGCGCGCTGGCTTTTTTCGGCAGATCGATAACGGTGCGATAGGTGATT
>DATNIV010000486.1:0-5788 GCA_035604255.1 Telmatospirillum sp.
CTCGTGATCGGCAATTTTCTGCATGGTTCCACGCAGGATCTTGCCCGAACGGGTCTTCGGCAGGCGCTTGACGATGGTCGCCGTCTTGAACGCGGCAACCGGACCGATCCGTTCCCGCACCAAGGAAACCACCTCCTTCAAAATCTGCTCATGCGATTTTGTCACCCCCACCTTCAACACCAAAAATCCCAGCGGCAGTTGTCCCTTCATGGCGTCATGCACACCGATCACCGCGCATTCGGCGACATCGGGATGGCTGGCCAAGACTTCCTCCATGGCGCCGGTCGACAGGCGGTGACCCGCGACATTGATGATGTCGTCGGTCCGGCTCATGACATAGACATACCCATCCTCGTCGATATAGCCGGCGTCCGCCGTTTTGTAGAAACCCGGAAACTCGTAAAGATAGCTGTCGACGAATCGTTGATCGGCGTTCCACAGCGTCGTCAAGGTGCCTGGCGGCAATGGCAATTTGACGACCAGCGCACCGACTTGTCCCGGCTTGCAGGAGTGGTGTCCTTCGTCCAAGACCCGGACATCCCAGCCAGGCACAGCCTTGGTCGGCGAGCCATGTTTCACCGGGAATGCGTGGAGGCCGATGCAATTCGCGGCGATCGCCCAACCGGTCTCGGTCTGCCACCAGTGATCGATCACCGGCACTTTGAGATGCCGTTCCGCCCATTGCAAGGTATCGGGATCCGACCGTTCTCCGGCCAGGAAAAGCGTCCGGAAGTGGCTCAAATCATAGTTTTTAAGCAACAGCGCGTCGGGATCGTCGCGTTTGATGGCCCGAAAGGCCGTCGGCGCGGTGAACAGGGTCTCGACCTTGTGTTCGGCGATCACCCGCCAAAACGCCCCGGCATCCGGCGTCCCCACAGGCTTACCTTCGAAAACGACGGTCGTGCACCCCTGCAGCAAGGGGGCATAGACGATGTAGCTGTGGCCGACCACCCAACCGACGTCCGAGGCGGCCCAATAAACCTCGCCCGGCTTGACGTTGTAAATGTTGGACATCGTCCATTTCAACGCCACCATATGGCCGCCATTGTCGCGGACCACGCCTTTCGGCTGCCCCGTCGTTCCCGACGTATAAAGGATGTAAAGCGGATCGGTCGCCGCAACCGGCACACAATCGTGAGGTGTGGCCGAGGCTTCGGCGTCTGCCCAATCGAGATCGCGGCCGGCGACCAGGGACGCGGCAACCTGGGGCCGTTGCAGAATCACCGTGTGGGCGGGTTTGTGCACGGCCAATTCAATGGCATGGTCGAGCAACGGCTTATAGGCGATCACCTTTTGCCCTTCGATCCCGCATGACGCGGAAACGATCACCTTGGGCTCCGCGTCGTTGATGCGGGTCGCCAGTTCGTTGGCGGCAAAACCGCCAAAGACCACCGAATGAACGGCGCCTAGGCGCGCACAGGCCAGCATGGCCACCAGAGCCTCGGGAACCATCGGCATATAGACGATCACCCGGTCGCCTTTCGCCACGCCGAGCCCCGCCAAAACCCCGGCAAACCGTGCTGTCCGGTCTTGCAGTTGCCGATAGGTGATACGCCGCACCGTTTGGATGACCGGGCTGTCGTAAATGATGGCGGCTTGCTCGCCGCGCCCCTCCTCGACATGACGGTCGACGGCATTGTAGCAGGTGTTGACCAGTCCACCGGAAAACCAGCGGTAGAACGGCGCCTTGCTGTCATCCAAGACCTTGTCCCAGGTCTTGTACCAAGAGAGTTCCTGAGCGGCGTCACCCCAGAAGCCGGCCGGATCCTCCAACGAACGCTGGTGAGCGAGATCATAAGCGTTGGTCATATTCTTTCCATCCCCATTGGCAAAAACAACTTTATGTCGTTTTTTTATAAAAAACTTTCCTATAATTCCATAATTTCACGCAAGTTAGACTCCATCCGATATTAGGAATCGGGTTGCCAATCGGCGAATTCAAGTCCGTGACATCGCACTGGCGTCCCGGCGCGCAATATGTTATTTCTTTTTTGGAAACTTATGGATACATATTGGAAATATGAGGATAAACCATGAGGACATTCATCACCGCCCTCGGCATGGCCACCTTGTTGGTGACGACGCCCTGCCTGGCCGCCGGATCAGGCAAACCCGCCGACACTGTCAGCAGCGCCAATGCCGTTACGGCAGCCCCGACCCGGGAAGACAATCGCGATCAGCTCAAGGCAAAATTCAAGGATCAGTGGGATAAACTCAAACTGACCCAGAAGGATCAGCGTGAAAAACTGAAAGCCGACCACAAGGACCAACGCGATAAGTTGAAAGCCGATCAAAAGCAGCAGCGGGACAAGCTGAAAATCGCACAACATGACGAGATCCGAAAATTCAACGATCGTCAGGCCGCGGCTGACGATACTTCGGCACCCCGCGAAAAACCGGTCGGCGGCTCGGCGCTTCGCTGACAGACGTGCCTGGAAAGCAGGACATTCCAAACAAAAAAAGAGCGACCTGTTGGGTCGCCTTGGGATCATATCTATGTTCGGCACAACCGGTTTCCCGGATTTTCGCGGGAAACCGGTAGCCAAAGACCAAGTCAGTGTGAGGCAATGCGCTCCAACTCATCTTTGATCTTCAGCTTTTTTCGCTTGAGCTCCGCGACCGAAGATTCATCCGGCAATGGGCGCCGCGCTTCTTCGTCAAGCGCCGCTTCCAGAGCAGCATGCTTCGCTTTGAGGGACTGGACACGATCGAGAAGGCTCATCACTATTCCTCCCTAAAAGGTGAGTACTCACCTATTATACTAAGCCCCGAGCAGATCGATTGTCAGCAGATAATATATGAAGAATCCCCCCCTTCTTGTTGGTATCAGCGGCGCCTCCGGCGTGATCTACGGCATAAGGCTTCTTGAGGCTTTGCGCGCTCTTGGCGTGCCCAGCCATCTGGTCATGAGCCGCTCGGCCGAAGTGACGCTGGCCCTCGAAACGACATTCAAACTGTCTGACGTTCACGCCTTGGCCGACGACGTCTTCAGCCCCGGCGATATCGCAGCCACCCCGTCTTCCGGATCGGCACGATATCGCGGCATGATCATCGCGCCATGCTCGGTTCGCACGATGTCCGAAATCGCCACGGGGGTCACGTCCAGTCTGCTGACCCGAGCCGCCGACGTCACGTTGAAGGAACGCCGTCGCCTTGTCCTGATGCTCCGTGAAACGCCGTTGCACACCGGGCATTTGCGAACGATGACCACGCTCTCCGAAATGGGGGCGATCATCGCCCCGCCCGTTCCCGCCTTCTACGCCAACCCGGCCACGATCGAAGAGATGGTCGACCACACCGTCGGTCGCGTCCTCGATCTCTTCGATCTCGACACCGGACGGGTAAAACGCTGGGGCGATCCGGCCGGCCCGGGTCGCCGGCGCCCTAGCAAAGAATAACTCTGATCGCCCCTACCGCTGGTAATAGTACCCGGGCGCGTAATAGACGGCCGGCGGCGGTGCGTAATAAACCGGCGGCGGCGCGTAATAGACGGGCGGCGGCGCATAGACCGGAGCCGCATAGACCGGAGCTGGCTGCATGCCGGCGGCAAGGACGGCAACCGAACCGACCACCGCGGCCCCCAGCAATCCCAAACCGATCGCGTCTCCGTCTCCATGCCCATGCCGTCCGTCGTGAGCTTCCGCCGACGACAACGGAACGGTGGCTAGCATCATCGCGGCCACCACCAAACCCGCAACAGTCTTGCCCTGCATCCTAACCATGATGACCTCGTAGCCCCTTGTTGGGCCAATCTCGCTTGCCCGCTCGTGGAACAGCTTTGCTCCATGCGTTGAAAGCAGACTAGTCGCAAATGGTGACGGAAATATGGCCGGGACAGGTCGCAATAATGGCAATATCTGGCGACATCGCTCAGGGTGCGTTACAGTCTAAATTAGGCAACCGGAGCGATCGCTCGATCACGCGGCAAAAAGGAGAACGGCAATGTCCGAAAGCAAATTCAGGCTGGTCACCCGTAGCGACTTCGACGGATTGGTCTGCGCCGTGCTGCTGAAATATCTCGACCTGATCGACGACATCAAATTCGTCCACCCCAAAGACATGCAAGACGGCTTGATCGCCATCGGCCCCAACGACATCACGACCAACCTCCCTTACGTCGAGGGCGTGCATCTGGCGTTCGATCATCATCTGTCTGAAACGCTCCGCACCCAGCCAACGGCCAACCACGTCATCGACCCCGACGCCGCCTCGGCGGCGCATGTCGTCTGCCGATATTTCGGTGGAACGTCGCGGTTTCCAGCCAGCTGGAAAGAAATGCTGGAAGCGGTCGATCAGGGCGATTCTGCCCAATATCGCGTCGACGATATCTTGGACCCCAAGAGATGGACGCTGCTCAATTTCATCATGGACGCCCGCACCGGCCTTGGCCGTTTCCGCGATTTTCGCGTTTCAAACTATGACCTGATGATGAATCTCATCGATTACTGCGCCACACACAGTATCGATGAAATTCTGGAATTGCCGGACGTCCGCGAGCGAACCGAGCTCTATTTCGACCATCAGGAACGGTTCGAAGAGCAACTCACCCGCTGCGCGACGGTCAAAGATAACCTTGTGCTGCTCGATCTGCGCGACGAGGAAACCATCTATGCCGGCAACCGTTTCGTCATCTACGCCCTCTTCCCGGCCTGCAACATCTCGATCCACGAAATGTGGGGGGTGAAAAAAGCAAAAACGGTGTTCGCCATCGGCAAGTCGATCGTCAATCGCACGTCGAAAACCAATATCGGAGAACTCTGTCTCCGCTACGGTGGCGGAGGCCATGCCAATGCCGGCACCTGTCAAATCGATAACGCCCAAGCCGACGCGGTTCTCGCCGAACTGGTCGCCACGATCAACAAGGACGGTTAGCGCCCCCTATCCGCCAAGCCCTTCGGAAATCTTTCGGGCCGTTGTTGCGACGAGCTTGCCAACCCGTTCGACATCGCCGCTGGCCAACTGCGAAAGCATCATGGTCACGCTGATGGCGGCAATCACTGTCTCCGCGTGATCGAAGATGGGGGCCGCCACGCAGCAGATTCCCAGATCGCATTCCTCGTCATCCACGGCGAAACCTCTCGCCCGGGTCCGCTCCAGGTCGTCCAAAAGCCCTTGCGCCGTGTTGATTGACCGCGGCGTTCGGAGCGGCAATCCTTCCCTGACCCGGTCTTCAACGACCTTCTTCGGCGAATAGGCCAAAATCGCCTTGCCGAGAGCGGTCGCCGTGACCTCCCGTCTCTGGCCGACAGCAGAAACGATGCGAACCGCGCGCGTCGATTCCACTTTGTCGATGAACACGACCCATTGCCGATCCATGATCCCGAGATGGGCCGTATGGCCGATGTCATCGACCAGTTCGCGCAAGAGCGGCTGCGCGATGCGTCGCAGGTCCAACCCGCCCAGACACTGCGCGCTTAAGACCAACAGTTTCGGACCAAGCCTGTAACGACCACTTGTTTCGTCCTGAGCGGCGAAGCCGAAACGCTTCAATTCCCCCAAGAGTCGATGCACCGTCGGGCGCGGATGCCCCGTATGCTCGACGAGATCCATCAGCCGGACCCCATTGCCGGATTTAAGCCCAAGCTCACCTAACGCCATCAGAATTTCGAGAGTCTTGTCGGCCGAACTTTGTCGACGTCCCTGAGCCTCGGAGGGATCGCCGATGTCTGTTGGTGAAATAGGCGATTGCATAAATCCACGTCTCCTTATATTGTCCACATAGCAGACACTAAGTCCACCATACGGACATCGCCTCCAAAGGGGCGATATGTTGTCAGACCTCTTATTT
>DATNIV010000487.1:0-14388 GCA_035604255.1 Telmatospirillum sp.
ACGGTATCGGTGTTCTTCCACAGCGTCAGAACCGGCAATTGTTTGGTATCGAAACGAACGGCGAGTCCCCTATCCGCCGCTTTGTTGTGGATCATGGCGACGGTGCGTCCATCCTTGTCCGCGTAAGGAACCAAGTTGAACACCATCTCGTCATAGCCTTTGGTTGGTCCCAGATAGGTCTGCCAGTCCGTCAGGCCTTTCTTCGCGTAATCGTTGAACGGAGAGATTTCCTTCACCGGGGCGGCGAATTTTGCGCCTTCCTCCAGCAGAGGTGCGCCGAAGTTGCTGTGATAGATGATCTGATAGTTCCGGTCGTAGTCACTGTTGTTGGTCAATTCATCATGGATTTTGACGGCCTTCACGCCGGGCGTGACCGACAAGTCCGTCCATGTTTCGAGGGCGCTGAGCTTGAAGGTGTTTTCTTTCAGCAATCCCCTGACATGGATGGCGTGGGGCGCCGCGTCGTCGATGCTGACGACGACCTTGGAGGCGGGAGTGTTGCCGGCCCGGCCGTGCAAACTCATCAGCCTGTCGTTTTCCCGTCCGGGATGTCCCGTCCATTCGAAACCGCAACGAACCATCATTTCGTTGAATCCGTCGAGCCAGCCCAAGCCGTTGCGCATCTCCAGATTGACAAAGGCGGGATTGACGATTTCGTCGACCGGCGATTTCCAGCCGTAGCGCACATCGCCGCTTTTGATTTCGAAGATGTTCATGCCGCGGGTCGGAATCAGCGAGACCTGCAGATCCTTGGTGTCGATGGTGATCAGCGTGCTGCCTTCCTGCTTGCCGCCGTGCAGGGTTTTCTTGGTGACGCTGAAGGCCGGCGCGTCGGTCAGTCCCAGTTCTTCGCTGGTGGTTTGCCAATTGGCCTGTTCGGTATTGGTGGCGACGTCGGTCAGGACAAAATCCTTGGCGAAGACGGGCGCCGAAAACAACAAGACACTCACCGACAATATTGCTTTCTTCATGACTATCACTCCGTAGACAATTCTATTTTTTTATTTCCAGCATTTGGCTACCGGTGGATCTTAAGAAACAGGGTCTTGAATGGGCTTTTTCAGAATTCGGAGCATCGCGGTGGTGACCAGCGTTCCCGCGATCAACGCCAGGGTATAGACGCCGAGGTGGGTGACGGCGTTGGGGATCGGCAGGACGAAGATGCCGCCATGCGGGACCTTGAGTTCGGCGCCGACGGCCATGGACAAAGCCCCGGCGACGGCGGAGCCGATCATCAGGGATGGAATGACGCGGAAGGGATCGCGGGCGGCGAAGGGGATGGCGCCTTCGGTGATGAAGGCAATCCCCAGGACGGCCGCCGCGTTGCCCGCCTCATGTTCGTCACTGGTGAAGCGGTCGGCAAACAGCTTGGTGGCCAGGGCTATCCCTAAGGGCGGAGTCATGCCGGCGACCATCGCCGCCGCCATCGGGGTGTAGACCTGGCTTGCCAGAAGACCGGTGGCGAAGGCATAAGCCGCCTTGTTGACCGGTCCGCCCATGTCGAAGGCCATCATGGCGCCGATCAGGATGCCGAGGAGGATGGCGCTGCCGCCCGCCATGCTTTTCAGCCAGTCGCTCAAGACAGCGAGCAATTCGGCTACCGGCGTTCCCACCACATAGATCATCAACAGGCCGGTCAGCAGAGAGCCGAGGATCGGCAGGATCAGGACGGGTTTCAATCCTTCCAGATTGCGGTGCAGCTTGATGTGGCGGTTGAACCAGTCGGTTCCGTAACCGGCGATGAAACCGGCGGCAAGACCGCCGAGGAAGCCGGCGCCCAGGCTGGACGCCAGCATGCCGCCGACCATGCCGGGCGCGATGCCGGGACGATCGGCAATGGAATAGGCGATAAAACCGGCCAGCGCCGGGACCATCAGGGCGAAGGACGATTTGGCGCCGATCTGGAACAAGGCCCAGGCCAGGGTTCCCTTGTGGCTGTCGTCGAAGGCGTAGATGCCGCCCAGGGCGAAGGCGATGGCGATCAACAGGCCGCCGGTGACGACGAAGGGGATCATGTAGGACACGCCGGTCATCAGATGTTTGTAGACGCCGGTCCTGGCCCCTGCGCGTTGCGCTTTTTCCGCCGCGACCGTGTCGGCCAAACTGCCGCCGGCCGTGCCATAAGGCTGTGCCTCCGTCAGGGCGCGGGTCACCAACGCCTGTCCGGCGTTGATGGCGGGTTTGGTTCCGCTTTGAAAGACGCGCTTGCCGGCGAAGCGGCTGAGATTGATCTGGGTGTCGGCGGCGATGAGAACGACGTCGGCCTCGCGGATCTCCGCGTCGGTCAGCGTGTCCTGGGCGCCCACCGATCCTTGCGTCTCCACCCTGATGTGATGGCCCAAGGCCTTGGCTGCCTGTTGGAGCCCCTCGGCGGCCATGAAGGTGTGGGCGATTCCGGTGGGGCAGGAGGTGATGGCGACGATCTTTTTCTGCACCGGGGCGCTGCTGGCCGCCGTGGCGGCACCGATGCGGTCGAGGACGGCGCCGGCGTCGGCCAACACGTCGGCGAGTGCGGCGGTGATCAGCGGCAGTCCGGCAAAGCGGGGATCGTCGGTCTGACCGGGGCCGATCAGGCACAAGGCGCTGGCGCCGGTGATTTGCGCTCGTCCGAGGGGATTCAAGACACCCTCGGCGGTTCGCACTTCGATGTCGATTGTTCGCTTGCGCGCCGCGGCGGCGCTTTTCAGGGCTTCCGCGGCGAGAACACCGGCCACCGTGACATCGCCGGCGGTGATTGACGCTACCAAATCCGTCATGGTTTCCTCCTTGGCAGATCTTTTTAGTCTGCTCGGTGCAAAGTCTGTTCAGGTCAGTATGGCGATATGGACCTTTGCCGCCCGTGCCTCGATCTCGGCGCGGGAGGGCAGATTGGGGCCCGGCAGGCCGAGCTTGCCCACCGCGAAGGCGGTGGCGAGCCGGGCGATATCCTCGAGCGGCGCCTTTTCATGCAGGGCGGCGACGATGCCGGCGACCATGGCGTCGCCGGCTCCCACGGTGCTGGCGCAAGCGACGACGGGCGAGGTGGCCAGCAGGACTTGCGCGTCCGTCGCGAAGAGGGCGCCCTTTTCGCCCAGCGAAACGACGACCAAGGGGATTCCGCGCGCCACCAGGGCGCGCGCCGCGACGGCGACGCTGGCCATGTCGGGCAACGGATGGCCGATCCAGGCTTCGAGTTCGGCGCGATTGGGTTTGACGCAGTCGGGAAGATGCCGCGCCTGATCCCCCAATGCCGCGGTCAGCGGGGCGCCGCTGGTGTCGAGCAGGACGCGTGCGCCGCGCGTGGCGAGCGCGGCGATCAGTTCGCGATAGAGGCCGTCGCTGAGACCGGCCGGAACGCTGCCGCCGAGCACCACGAGGCTGTCCGATCCGGCCAATCCGAGGACGGTATCGGTCAGTTCGGATAGTTTATCGGGGGTGAGCCTGAGGCCCGGCAGATTGATGTCCGTGGTGTCGGCGTTATGCACCAGTTTGATATTGACGCGGGTGTCGCCGGTGGTTCGCGAGAAGCGATCGGTGATCCTCTTGGCGGCGAACAATGTTTTGAACACGCTGTCGTTGGCGTCGCCGAGGACGCCGGTGGCAATCACCGGAAGTCCCCAGTCGGCGAGGCAGCTGGCGACATTCACCCCTTTGCCCCCGGCGTTGAAGCGGACCGAGCGGGCGCGGTGAACCTGGCCCGGGTGCAGGTCGTCCAGCGTTATGGTCTCGTCGATCGCCGGGTTGAGGGTGACGGTGATGATCGGCTTCGTCATGGCTGGACATCCAGCGCACGGACCTGTTGGGCCGTTTCCGCCGCCAGCGCCTGGCCGGCAAGGGCCTGCAAAGCGACGTGATCGCTGTTGCGCAGCCGGGCTTTGACGGCGGGAATCTCGCGCGGCGTCATCGAAAGCTCATTGACGCCGAGACCGGCGAGCAGAGCGGCGCCGAACGGATCGCCGGCGATGCCGCCGCAGACGCCGACCCAGCGCTGGTGATGGCGGGCCCCCTCGACCGTTTGGCGGATCAGGCGCAACACCGCCGGATGCAGGCTGTCGGCTTCGGCGGCCAGTTCGGGATTCTGCCGATCGATCGCCAGCGCATATTGCGTGAGATCGTTGGTGCCGATCGAGAAAAAGTCGACATGTTTGGCCAGGATATCGGCTTCCAGGGCCGCCGCCGGCACTTCGATCATGATGCCGAGCGGAACGGCGGGCGCTCCCAAGTCGCTGCGGATGCGCTCGCAAGCGGCCCGGAGCGCGATCACTTCGCCGACCGAGGTCACCATCGGGAACATGATCGACAGATCGCCGCCGCCGGCGGCCGCCCGATAAAGCGCGCGCAGTTGGGGGTCCAAAAGGTCCGGGCGGCGCAGCAGCAAGCGCGCGCCGCGGACGCCGAGGAAGGGATTGTCCTCTCGCGGCAGATTAAGATGCGCCACCTGCTTGTCGCCGCCGATATCGAGCGCGCGGACGATCAGCGGGCGACCGTCGAGGGCGTCGATCATGCCGCGGTAGGTGGCGAATTGTTCGTCTTCGCTGGGAGTGGCACCGCGTTCGAGGAACAGGAATTCGGTGCGCATCAGGCCGACGCCTTCGCCGCCCTCCTGCAAGGCCATGGGAACCTGATCGGGCAGATTGACATTGGCGCCGATGGCCACGACATGGCCGTCGCGGGTGCGGGCGGGCAAACCGCGTTCGGCCGCTTCGGCGGCGCGACGCCGGGCGCGCTCGTCGATCCAGGCTTGGGCGGAGGCGATATCCTCGGCCGAGGGGGCGAGATAGAGGCGGCCGGTTTGACCGTCGATGATCGCCGGCATGCCGTCGGCGATCTCGGCCACGGCCGCGCCGGCGGCGACGAGCGCCGGCAAGCCCAGCGTGCGGGCCAGGATCGCCGTATGCGAGGTGGGGCCGCCCTGCGCCGTGACCAGCCCGATGACGCGGTCCTTGTCGAGGCCGGCGGTGTCGGACGGCGACAGATCCTGGGCGACGATGATGCAGGGATGGTCGGGAAGATGGGCCAGGGAACCGGTTTTGAGCGTGGGAAGCAGACGGCTCAGCACGCGGCGCCCGACATCGCGGAGATCGGCGGCACGGGCCGCCAGCACTGGATTGCCAAGGGCCGTCAGTTTCGACGCCATGCGCTCGACCGCCTGATGCCACGACCAGGCGACGCCATGGCCTTCGACCATCAATTGGCAGGTCAGCGTGATCAAATCGCTGTCGTTCAGCAATTCGCTGTGGGCCTTGAAGATCGCCGCTTCCGATGCGCCGAGGCGGCGCGTCGTATCGTCGACCAGGGCGGCGAGCTGCTGCCGGGTGAGGCTAAGGGCTTCGTGCAACTGATTTCCGCCATCGGTCAGTTGCGTCGGATCATCGGGAATTTGTTCGTCGGCGGACGCCAGCAGATGCACGATGCCGATGGCGATGCCAGGGCTGGCGCCGATGCCGGTGATGGTTCGCGGCGCGCCTGGGGGTGTCCACCCCTGCACGGGAACCGCAACGCGCGCCGCGGCCTTTGCCGCATCGGCCTTTTCCTGCGCCGAGAGACCGGTGATAACCGTGCGAAAACGGGCGAGGGCGGCTTTCGCATCCTCGCCATCGGAAGAGACGGTAATGCTGTCGCCGGCGCGTAAGCCCAGCTGCAGCAAGGCCACCAGATTGCGGGCGTCGGCGGCCTCTTGATCGTGACGGACCTGGATGCGGACGCCGGATTGACGGGCCGCTTCCACCCAGGCCGAGGCCGGCCGCGCATGCAGCCCGATCGGATAATCGATCGTCCAGCTGAAGCTGTCCGCCAGATCGGTGACCGGCGTGGCAGGGCTTGCCGGCGCGTCGTCATGGGCGAGGGCGGCGATCATCTCGCCCGCGTCGGTGGCGACGAAGAGCGTTTCCAGCCGCTTGTCATCCTGGATCAGCCGGGTGAGCCGCCTGAGAATGGTGATGTGGCTGTCTGATTGGGCGGCGATGGCGACGACCAGTTTCGCGGTCTGCCCGGGATTCCATTCGATGCCCGCGGGGATTTGCAGGACGGCGATGCCATCGCGTTTCACCAAGGCGCGATCTTCGCCCAGGCCGTGCGGTATGGAAACGCCATGGCCGAGAAAGGTGTTCGCCACCGCTTCGCGCTTGATCATGCTGGTTTCGTAACCGGGTGCGACGCATCCGGCGGCGATCAACAACTGGCATGCCTCGCGGATGGCGGCGTTTTTGTCGGCGGGTGTCGCGGCCAAGCGGATGAGTTCCTTGGCCACAAGAGTGTCGGTCGTGGACGGTGACATCATATTCTCCCGGATAGATTTTTGTGATTATGAAAACGTTTTCAAGATGGCGAGTCAAGATGAATCTGCATATTTCTGCGGTTCGTTGTTGCCAAATTCCGGCATTTGCTCAATTATATTGGGAATAATCTGATAGTTACGAGGGAACGTTTTCATGATTTTGGCGGCTCTCCGATGACGGTCGGAATCAAGGATGTCGCACGCGTGGCGGGCGTTTCGCCGGCCACCGTCTCCAGGGTGTTGGGCAATGGCGTCGTCAGCGACGCGCTTCGCCAGCAAGTCGAGGCGGCCGTCCGTGAGACCGGCTATCGTCCCAATCTGTCAGCGCGTCGATTGCGTTCGCAACATTCGCAAACCATCGGGCTGATCGTCGCCGATATCCGCAATCCGTTTTTTACGGCCGTGAGCCGCGCCGTTGAGGATGCCGCCTATCAGGCGGGACTGCGGGTGATTCTCTGCAACACCGACGAGGATCCCGAGAAAGAGGCGATGTATCTGCGGCTGATGGAAGAGGAGCGGGTGACCGGCGTGATCTTCGCCCCGACACGTCAAACCGTGGAGCATATGGCGGAGACGCCCCGGAACTTTCCGACGGTGCTGATCGATCGCGCCTGTCAACGCAGCCGCGAAGATACGGTGGTCCTCGACAACGCCGCCGCGGCCGGCGTGCTGGTCGAACATCTGTATGACCAGGGCTATCGTCGGATCGTCGGACTGTTCGGCAACGCCAGCACGACCGGCGTCGAACGGCACAGCGGCTATATGGTCGCGATGTCCCGCTTAAGGCTGACGCCCGATGCCGTTTTCATTCCTCCCAGCGCCGAAGCCGCCGAGGCCGAGATCAGGCGGCGAATGGTCGATGGGGGGGCGGTTTCGTCCCGCCCCGAAGCGGTCGTCGCCAGCAACGGCTTGCTGCTGATGGGGGTGGTGCGGGCGGCGGGAGAGGCCGGCTTGGCCATTCCTGGCGATCTGGCGGTGGCGGGGTTCGATAACGAGCGCTGGACGGAATTGGTCGGTCCCGGCATCACCGTGATCGAGCAGCCGGTCGAGACGATCGGCCGCACGGCGATGACGATGTTGCTCGAACGGCTCGACGCGCCGGAGGCGCCGATCCGCAAGGTGGTGCTGAGCGGGCGCTGTATCGTGCGGGGCTCGACGGCACGAAAAGGTTAGGGGGGTCGTGCCGTCATCGCAAGCAAAGCGACGCAATCCACATTTTGGTGAACCGTCACCCCCGGGCTTGACCCGTGGGTCCATTTGTCCTTTCCGCCAGACGAGGGCGCTCGGATGACAGATGTATTGCCGGATCAAGTCCGGCAATGACGATAAATAGTTGCATTTTTTCGTCACGACACTCCAAGTGAACCGTATTGGTCTTACGCCAAGACTTTTTGTTTCGCCTCGTCATGCTCTTTGTAATAGTTGGTCAGGCGTTCGACTTCGTTTTTCGAGCCGAGGATGACGCCGGTCCGCTGATGCAAGGCCGTCGGCTCGACCTCCATGATGCGTTGGCGGCCGGTGGTCGCGGCGCCTCCCGCCTGTTCGATGATGAAGGCCATGGGATTGGCTTCGTAGAGCAGGCGCAGCTTGCCGCCCTTGGCGATGTTGTCGCGATCCGTCGGATAGAGGAAGGCGCCGCCGCGGAACAGAATCCGATGGACCTCGGCGACCATCGAGCCGACCCAGCGCATGTTGAACGCCTTGCCGCGCGGTCCGGACGCTCCCGCCACGCATTCGTCGACATAGCGTTTGACCGGCTCGTCCCAAAATTGCCCGCGCGACGCATTGATGGCGAATTCCTGTCCGTCTTCCGGAATGCGCATATTGGGATGGGTCAGCACGAAAACGCCGACATTCTGGTCCAGGGTGAAGCCGTTGACGCCATTGCCGCTGGTCAGCACCATCATGGTCGACGACCCATAGAGCGTGTAGCCGGCCGCCACCTGCTTGATGCCCTGCTGTAAAAAGGGCTCCTTGGTGTTGCAGTCCCCGCCGTCGGGTAGGCGCAGAATGGAGAAGATGCTGCCCACCGCGATATTGATGTCGATATTGGAAGATCCGTCGAGCGGATCGAACAACAGCAGATAACGGCCGTCGGACCCCTGCACGGCATGCACGTCTTCCAGTTCTTCCGACGCCATGGCGGCATAGTTGCCGCCCTGCTCGGTGATATGCATGAAGATATCGTTGGCCAGAATATCCAGCGTCTTCTGGTCTTCACCCTGCACATTGCGTGAACCGGCATAGCCCAGATTGCCGGCCATGGCGCCGCGGTTGACTTCGTTCGAAATCATCTTGGAGATTGTGCAAATATCGGTGAGCAGCGCGGTAAAGGAGCCCGTTCCACCAAGGCGACGCTGCTCTTTGATGAGAAAAAGTGATAGTGTAACTCGCTTGTAAGATGACATTGTTAAGCCTCCCTGACGATCTTTAGGCATGTTTTTTGGCCTTATGTTCAATATGTTATTGCTACATACACTGTATTTCTCGCAAAGACGTGACTATAAATCTATTTTTTCCAGCATTTGCTTGGTGATCAGCGTGATTCCCTTCTCGGTTCGGCAAAAACGCTTGGCATCCAATTCGGGATCCTCGCCCACCACCAGTCCCGGTGGCACGACGCAGCCACTGTCGATGATGGCCCGGCTGATTTTCGTGCGGCGCCCCAGTTCGACGTCGGGAAGAACCACCGAATCTTCGATCGTGGCATAAGAATTCACCCGAACATTGGTGAACAAGATGCTTCGGCGAACCGTCGCCCCCGAGATGACGCAGCCGCCGGAAACCATGGAGTCGGCCGCCATACCGCGGCGCTCGGCGGTATCGAAGACGAACTTGGCCGGTGGGCTTTGCACATGCGCGGTCCAGATCGGCCAGTTGTTGTCATAGAGATTGAGCGATGGCGTCACCCGGCACAGATCAACGTTGGCTTCCCAATAGGCGTCGATCGTTCCCACATCGCGCCAATAGGCCTCGTCCGCGCCGCCATCCATGATGCAGGAATCCTGGAAACGGTGGGCGACGAGCTTGGCGTGGCCGACCAGCGACGGGATCAGATTCTTGCCGAAATCATGATCCGAGCCCAACTGGGAGGAATCCTTGAGCAACAGATCGTAAAGCAGATCGGCATTGAAGATATAAATTCCCATGCTGGCCAGGGCGAGGCCGGGATTGCCGGGAATCGGCTCGGGATGCGGAGGCTTCTCGTCGAACCGCTGGATGTTTCCATCCCCGTCGATCGCCATGACGCCGAACTCGGAGGCCTTGGCGATCGGCACCTCGATGCAGCCGACCGTCACCGCGGCGCCTGAGGCGATGTGATGGCTCAGCATCTTGCCATAGTCCATTTTGTAGACATGGTCGCCCGCCAGGATCAGCACATAGTCCGGCGCATGGTTGCGAATGATGTCGAGGTTTTGGAACACCGCGTCGGCGGTTCCCTGGTACCAGTGCTCTTCCTCGCCACGCTGCTGAGCCGGCCAGACCTCGATGAATTCGTTGAATTCGCCGCGCAGGAATCCCCATCCGCGCGACAGATGCTGGATCAGGCTGTGCGCCTTGTACTGGGTCGCCACGCCGATTTTGCGGATCCCCGAATTGATGCAATTCGACAAGGCGAAGTCGATAATGCGGAATTTCCCGGCAAAGGGAATGGCTGGTTTGGCGTGCCAATCGGTCAGCGCTTTAAGGCGACTGCCGCGACCGCCGGCCAAGACGAGGGCGAGAGTCCGGCGCAGGCTTTGCGTGAGGTCGCTGCCTGATCCGGGGATGGAAAGTTTATGCGACTGCTCCATGGCGTTTCCTCTTCTTTTCTTTGAATTGATAAGCGGTTCCCTATTGATCTTTCGCGTGTCAGCGAGGCGATCGCTGGCTTACGGGTGTCAGCTTCCAGATGCCTTCGTTGTAGTCCCGCATCGTGCGGTCGGTGGAAAAACGGCCGCTCCTGCCTGTGTTGAGGATGCTCATGCGGGTCCATCGGTCGTGGTCGCGGTAAGCGGCGGCGGCCCGCGTCTGGGCATCGACGAAGGCGCGGAAATCAGCGGCCACCAGCCACGGGTCATGAGGACTGCGGATGGCGGAGATGATGGGATCGAACAGGCCGGGCTCCAGATGGTTGAAGCGGCCGGATTCCAAGAGTTTCATCACCCGGGCGAGGTCGGGATCGTTTCTGATGATGGCGTTGGGCTCGTAATGACCGCGGGCCGCCTCCACCTCTCCGGCGGTCAGGCCGAACAGGAAGAAGTTATCGTCGCCAACCGCGTCTCGGATCTCGATGTTGGCGCCGTCCAGGGTGCCGATGGTCACCGCGCCGTTCATCATGAACTTCATATTGCCGGTGCCCGAGGCTTCTTTGCCGGCTGTGGAGATCTGTTCCGACAGATCGGCGCCGGGCGCGATGACCTCCATGGCGGAGACCCGGTAATTGGGCAGGAAGGCCACTTTGAGACGTCCCGCCACTTGGCTGTCGCCGTTGATCGTTTCCGCGACCTTGCACACCAGAGTAATGATGCGCTTGGCCATGATATAGCCTGGCGCCGCCTTGCCGCCGATCAGCACGCAACGCGGCGTCCAATTCCGGTCGTCGCCCGCCTTCAACCGGGCATAGAGATGGATGACATGCAAGATGTTGAGGAGCTGGCGCTTGTATTCGTGGATACGCTTGACCTGAACGTCGAACAGGGCGTCGGGATCGAAGCTCACGCCGCAATCGCGTTTCACCAGTTCGGCAAGCCGTATCTTGTTGGTGCGCTTGGTCTCGCGCCAGCGCACGCGAAACGCCGGATCGTCGGCATGACCGGTCAACTGGCGGAGATCCTCCAGGTCGACGATCCAGCGATCGCCGATGGTCTCGCTGATCAGGCGGGCCAGAGCGGGGTTGGCGGCTGCCAGCCAGCGACGTTGGGTGACGCCATTGGTCTTGTTGTTGAACTTATGCGGCCATAATTCGAAGAAGTCGCGAAACAGCCCCTCCTGCAGCAATCGGGAATGCAGTTCGGCCACGCCATTGACCGAAAAACTGCCGACGATGGCCAGATAAGCCATGCGGATCTGTGGATCATGTCCCTCTTCGATCAGCGACATACGGGCAAGGCGGACGCGATCGTCCGGCCAACGCTCTGCCACCTCGGCGAGAAAGCGTTGATTGATCTCGCAAACGATATCCATCAAGCGGGGCAGCATGCGTCCGAACAATCGCGCCGACCACTTTTCCAGCGCCTCGGGAAGCAGGGTGTGGTTGGTGTAGGCCATGCTCTTTCTGGTGATGGCCCACGCCCGGTCCCATTCCAGACCATAATCGTCCATCAGCAGGCGCATGAGTTCCGGCACCGCGCAGCTGGGATGGGTGTCGTTGAGCTGGAAGCAGTTTTTTTCGGCGAAATGTGTGAAATCCGGGCCATGGCGCCGCACCCAGCGGTCGAGCGCGTCCTGGAGGCTGGCGGACGCGAGAAAATACTGCTGGCGAAGACGCAGCGCCTTGCCGTTTTCGCTGGCATCATTGGGATAGAGAACCATGGTGATGTTCTCGGCCGCATTCTTGGATGCCACCGATTCGGGGTAGGACCCGGCGTTGAATTCGCCGAGGTCGAATTCGTCGGTAGCCGCCGCCTTCCATAAGCGCAGCACGTTGACGGTGTCGTTGCGGTAGCCCGGAACCGGAACGTCATAAGGAATGGCCAGGACGTCATGGCTGTCCACCCAGTGGAACCGCATGCGCCCCTGGGCATCGCAATGAGACTCGGTGTGACCGTAATAGCGGACGCGGCGGGTGCGCTCCGGCCGTTCCAACTCCCAGGCGTTGCCATTCCTGAGCCAGTGATCGGGTTCCTCCACCTGGCGGGCGTTTTCGATATGCTGACGGAACATGCCGTATTCATAACGGATGCCGTAGCCCATCACCGGAAATTGCAGGGTGGCGCAACTGTCGAGAAAACAGGCCGCCAAACGTCCGAGACCGCCGTTGCCGAGGCCGGCGTCCTGCTCGGTATCGGTCAGTTCCTCGATATCCAGGCCCAGGCGGTGCAAGGCCGCTTCGGCAGCGTCGTCCAATCCGAGATTCATCAGCGCATTGGCGAGGGCCCGGCCCATCAGAAATTCCAGGGACAGGTAATAGACGCTCCGGCAATCCTGTTCCTCATAGGACTGGCGCGTTCGTTTCCAACGCGCCATCAGGCGGTCGCGTACCGCCATCACCAGCGCCTGATAGGGATAGTGCGACAGGTCGCTACGGTGATCGCGGCCCGAGAAATTTCCGTAATAGCGCCGGATGTCGATGGCCAAGTCATCGCCGCTCATGCCAATGGCGGGCAGCTCATAGAGTTCAGCCGTGGGCTTGCTGATCTGCAGTGGCTTAAAACGTCGCGACGGAACGATCTCATTCATTGTTCGGTCCCCATGCTTTCCCTTGGACGAGTCGTTGAGACGTCGATCAAGGACCTGCATCAAAGAACAGACCGCTTCCGCAGTCGTTTTGGCAATTAAGGACGAGGAGTGCTGACCATCGCTGACGGCGAGGCGTCTTCGCAGGATGGCTATGGTGCGCGCGCCTGCCGATGATCAACTTAAGCGGGCGTCTCGGTCGATATGGGGATGCCTTGAACAGACGTTTCTCGATGTCCGGCGATGGCCGTCATGAGAAAAGCCGGCATCTCATCCGACGTGAGATGCCGCGTCCTTAGTTGAGCAGAGTCAGCCCCGGCTCGGGCAGGCTCAACGGCTGCGCCTCCAGACCGGCATTGGCGAAGATGACGCATGCGGTGGTGGCGATACAGAACGCGAAAGCAAATTTGGCCATTCGGCCCTCCCTGATTTGTAGATTATTTACGAGCTCTACTGATGTGCAGCCTACGCCAAAGCGTGAAATTTGAGCCATGCAATTTCATCAACTCTCGCCATAAAGAACCACAAGGCGAATTTTGCGCTTCTGAGTGGCAAATCCGTGAATTGGCCAGTCCGTCGATCCGCCGAGACTCGGCGTGAAGGGGGGTGTTTGTTACGGGGGTATGTAGAAAAAAAACAGGCGCTTCCGCGATGATTTAAGGCGAAGCACGCATCCGTCATTCGTCTGATGAATATTGGATTTTCACTGAGGCTGGGAAAAAGATCCTGAATATCGACTAGATGAAGATATTCAGATGTTTCCTCGTAAACAACGTATAAGCGTTTCCGATGATATTATTTATAAATAGGCAACGGCCTTCCCTGTCGATCCTTTGCACGCATTCTCCTAACTTGCTGGATGTCTGCCGGTATTTGAGGCAGTCGTGTTCCCCGGCCCGGATAAGGGGTGTTACCGCCGTGGCAATGGAGGCTGCGAAAAAAATGCTGGCGACTGCTTACGTGGTACGACTCTCGATGGTTGTCTTTTTGGGTGGTTCTGCGCTGTCATTTTACGCTCTGTATCGCCTCGCGGATCGCGTTGCGCGAGGCCGGGCAAAGGTAAAGTCGTCCTTGTTTTCGCGGACGGATCGCTGATTACCCAAGCGGCGGTGTCGTTCTTAAGACAGCCGGTTCGCCCATGTGGCCTTTTTGCGGTGACGCCCGATCTGTCTGCGATCGTCTCGCGATGGCATCTTTGGCATGCGCCAAGATGCCATCAGCGTCCGCACCAGATCGGCGGCCGCTTGTCGAGGAAGGCATTGATGCCTTCCCTCGCGTCCTCGGCTTCGAGATTGGTCACCATCACTTGCGCCGTGTAGGCGTAGGCTTCGGACAGCGGCAGTTCGGCCTGGCGGTAGAAGGCTTCCTTGCCGACGGCCAGGGTCAGCGGCGATTTGGAGGCGAGTTTCAGAGCCAAGGCTCTTGTCTGCGTCGCCAAGTCGGCGGCCGGGACGATTTCGTTGATCAGGCCGAAACGCAGCGCTGTTTCCGCATCGATCAAATCGCCGGTCAGCAACATCTGCATCGCCGCCTTATGTCCAACATTGCGCGACAGGGCCACCATCGGCGTGGAGCAGAACAGCCCGATATTGACCCCCGGTGTGGCGAAACGGGCGGTATCGGCGGCCACCGCCAAGTCGCAACTGGCGACCAATTGGCAGCCGGCGGCCGTGGCGACGCCGTGAATCTGGGCAATCACCGGTTTGGGCAGAAGGACAATGGCTTGCATGAGCTCAGCGCAATCGGCGAACAGC